>JBJOMF010000263.1:0-7663 GCA_046052505.1 Bacteroidota bacterium
TCTGTAGGATTCCAGCCACATACGTATGAAGGGACTGCCCGGTTCCGACAGCAGCACGGCATTGCACAATCCGGTCGGGCCGTCGGGCAGTGGTTTCCACCAGCCCAATTTGCGTTTGAGCCGTTGCCGCCAGTTTCGGGGCACTCTGGGTAGGCGTCGCTCCTCACCGATGACGAACGAATGGTCCAATAGTGGTGTCAGGGGTTGTACGCTGATCGTATCGAGATCGAGATAGATGCCCCCACTTTCCTGCAGTGCCCTGAGGCGCACCACATCGGCCCGATGGGCCACATGATACAGCTCCTTCCCCATGATCCGCTCCGGCGCCTGGATCCGATTCAGCGTGAGGAGGGGGCGGGCATGTTCCCACCAGATGCCGGACGGTTCATACTGGTAATGCAGGACCGCTTCCTGTGGTCGGTTCAGCGCTACGGCCGATCGTACCGAAAGGAAATGCACCAGGGAAAAAGGCTTACCCCCGAAATCGGGGGCCATACCAAAAACGAAATGAAGGCGGTTCGGTATCATGTCTTCCCCCATTTTCCCCGAATGGTCGAGCGGTCGGAAGGATCGGTGAACACTTCCTGGTTGAATATAAATGACCGGCTGGCAAATGCAGTGAGCTCCCCCTTCAGGATGCATTCGGAAAGCAGGTTGTCGGCCCGGTGTACCACGGGTACCTGTGCAGCCTGCAACTTCCGTGCGGCAGATAGGCTGACCCCGTACGCATGCGTACAATCGTGGAATCCGGCCCGCCACAGATGCGGACTGTACGACCGGGGCAGGCGCCGTTTCAGATACCGAGCCGGAAGTCGGCTGAAACCGAGAACGGATTGCACCCAATACCAGCCCTGTTTCAGCAGGGCACCCGGGGAACGTCGGGTATTTTTGAGATACCCGAAGTAACAGAGCTCCCAGTCGTCCGGCAGCTCATCGAGACAGGCATTGAGTTCAGCGAAGCGGGCCGGATCGGGCACAACATCATCCTCCAGCACCAGCACCCGCTGCCAGCCGTTGGCGATCATCGCCTCGTAGATCATGCGATGCGAAAGAGCGCAGGCGATCTCGCCGGAATTGAGGGGCGGGAAATAGAGTCGAATGGCCAGGGAACGCTTCTTGTCGTAGCGGTACCATGCGCGGATTCGCTCATCGGTAAGGTCCTGCTTATCGTAGCCGTAAAAAAAATCGAAGGGAATGGTACCGAGCCGCTCGCGAACCCGCTCCTGCCGGTCCTTGAAACGGGGAACGGTAAGGACCAGGATCCGGTCGAAGGCCCTAGACAGGCGCTGGATCGTATCCGTGGGGGCCGATGGCATACGGACAAATGTAATCAAACAGGCTGCAATGGGAAGCCGGGAGCTCAGACGGCATCGGCTTCCATCCGCTTCTGTACTTTCTTGCGCTCCTCTTCGTTGAGTATCACTTTCCGCATGCGGATGAAGCGGGGGGTGACCTCGATGCACTCGTCCTGCTGGATGTACTCCATGCACTCCTCCAGTGTCATCAGCACCTTGGGTGCGATGTTGGTGGCCGCATCGCTGCCGCTGGCACGCATGTTGGTCAACTTTTTACCCTCTATGACATTCACGACCAGGTCTCCGGGCTTCACATTCTCAGCCACGACCTGCCCGGCATAGACCTCCTCACCCGGATCGATGAAGAACGTCCCGCGGTCCTGCAACTTGTCGATCGAATACCCGGTCGCGGTACCCGCCTGTTTGGCGATCAGTACCCCGTTATTCCGTCCGGGGATGGGACCCTTCCAGGGCTTGTATTCGATGAAGCGGTGGGCCATGACGGCCTCTCCGGTGGTGGCGGTGAGCATCTGCGTACGCAGGCCGATGAGGCCGCGGGAAGGGATCTCGAACTCGAGATGCTGCATCTCTCCCTTGGTCTCCATGACATGCATCTCACCCTTGCGGCGTGTGACCAGGTCGATGACCTTACTGGCAAATTCCTGCGGAACGTCGACTACGAGATTTTCATACGGCTCACAATTCACTCCGTCATGATTCTTTACGATGACCTGGGGCTGTCCGACCGTCAGCTCATACCCCTCGCGCCGCATGGTCTCGATCAGGATACCGAGGTGGAGGATACCCCGGCCGTAAACGATAAAACTATCGCCACCTTCACTGTCCTCCACGCGGAGGGCCAGGTTCTTCTCCGTTTCTTTCATGAGACGGTCGCGCAGGTGGCGGCTGGTCACGAATTTCCCGTCCTTGCCGAAGAACGGAGAGTTGTTGATGGAGAACAGCATGTTCATCGTGGGCTCATCGACACTGATCACCGGAAGCGCTTCCGGCGCCTCGAAATCAGCGATGGTGTCCCCGATATTGAAATCCTCGATACCCACCACGGCACAGAGGTCGCCGGCCTGCACCTCACTCACCTTCTTCTTGCCCATGCCTTCAAAGACATAGAGTTCCTTCACCCGAGATTTGCGGACACTGCCGTCGGTCTGCAGGAGACTCACCGGCTGGTTCTCACGGATCGTGCCCCGGCTCACCTTTCCTACGGCGATACGTCCGAGAAAAGAGGAGTAATCAAGTGATGTGATCTGCAACTGCAGATTCCCCTCGCTGACGCGGGGCGGCGGCACGTACCGAAGGATGCCGTCGAGGAGGGGGTTGATATTATCGATCGGCGTGAGGGAATCGTTGAACCAGCCGTTCTTTCCCGAACCGTAATAGGTGGGGAAATGAAGCTGCTCCTCGGTGGCATCGAGATTGAAGAAAAGGTCGAATACCGCTTCATGGACCTCATCGGGTCGGCAGTTCGGCTTGTCCACTTTATTGACCACAACGATGGGGTGGAGGTTGAGCTGCAGGGCCTTTTGCAAAACGAAGCGGGTCTGTGGCATGGGGCCCTCGAACGCATCGACCAGCAAGATGACCCCATCAGCCATGCGGAGCACACGCTCCACCTCTCCGCCGAAATCGGCGTGACCGGGGGTGTCGATGACGTTGATCTTCACACCCTGATAAGTCACGGCGGCATTCTTGCTGAAAATGGTGATGCCCCGCTCCCGCTCCAATTCATTGCTGTCCATGATCAACTCCCCCGTTTCCTGATTGTCCCGGAACACCTTGGTGGCGTGGAGGATCTTGTCGACAAGGGTGGTCTTCCCGTGGTCAACGTGGGCGATGATGGCGATGTTTCTGATGTTCATAATGGAACCCCGCTCCCGTCAGGGTGGTCAAAAGGTCCGCAAAGGTAAGCCATGTATGCGGGGGGAACAAAACAAAAGAGGGTATCCGTATCTCGCCCCGATTATTGTAGCTTTCCGAAAAACCACGGCTATGAAATGGCTAAAAGGGCTGGGGATCGGTACCCTTGTACTTATTGTGGCATACCTGCTCGGACCCCGTCCGGCACATCCGCGTTATGAAGCCGCCTTACCCGATGTACCTGTAAAAGCAGACAGCCTGGAACGTTATATTGCCGATAACGAAGCCCGGCACAGGATCAAACCCGATAACGAGGCCCGGATCCTGTGGTACAATGATACCCTGAAGCAGCCCACCGAATATGCAGTAGTCTACCTGCACGGCTTCAGTGCCTCGCAAGAGGAAGGTGATCCCGTACACTACCGCTTCGCTCAGTCATTTGGATGCAATCTGTATCTCAGCCGGCTCGATGCACACGGTATCGACACGACCGATCCGCTGGCCAGTTTCAGTGCGGATGGGGTCTGGCGATCGGCCAAAGAGGCCTATGCCATTGGCAAACGACTCGGGAAAAAAGTGATCCTGATGTCTACATCCACCGGAGGCACTCTGGCCCTGAAACTGGCCGCCGAATACCCCGAGATCGCCGCCCTGATCCTGCTGTCGCCGAACATCGCCATCAACGATCCCAGTGCCTGGATGCTCAACAATCCCTGGGGGCTGCAGCTAGCGCAGCTGATGGTAGGCAGGCATCGCACCGTTCCCGATACCACCGCCCTGTATGCCCGGTATTGGAACAACCGCTACGCTACACGGTCACTGGTACAGTTGCAGGAGCTGCTGGAAACGACCATGAAGGAATCCACCTTCCGGGCTGTCACCCAACCGGTGCTGCTGCTGTATTATTACCGTGATGAAGCCCACCAGGACAATGTGGTAAAGGTGTCCGCCATGCAGCGCATGTTCCGGCAGCTGGGCACGGTACCGGCACTCAAACAGGAACGGGCCCTGGCCGGTCCCGGCGACCATGTGATCGGTTCCTATGTGAAGTCGAAAGACCTGCCGTCCGTGATCGAAGCCTGTGAGCAATTTGCCGCCACGATCCTGAAAATGCAGCGTCACTGACCCCGTTTACCTGACATTTCCTATCTTACCCGATGCCCGGCCCATCCCGGCATCCCTTTAATCACCCGCCATGTTTAAAAGCAAGATCGCCGGTATCGGCATGTATGTACCTGCGAATACCGTTACCAATAACGACCTCCTGAAATACATGGACACCAGCGACGAGTGGATCCAGGAACGCACCGGGATCCAGGAACGTCGCTATGCGCACCGGACCGATGAGACGACCACTACGATGGGAGTCGAGGCGGCCCGCATCGCCATCCGACGCGCCGGCATCACTGAGCAGGATATCGACTTCATCGTGTTCGCAACCCTGAGCCCCGATTATTATTTTCCGGGCTGCGGCGTACTGTTACAACGGGCGATGAAGATGAAGGAGATCGGCGCCCTCGATGTTCGCAATCAATGCAGCGGATTCGTATATGCGCTGAGCGTGGCCGATCAGTTCATCCGTACCGGGACCTACAAGAATATCCTGGTGGTCGGAGCGGAAAAACACTCCTTTGGACTGGACTTCAGCACACGGGGCCGCAATGTATCGGTGATCTTCGGCGATGGCGCCGGTGCCGTGGTACTGCAACCCACCACCGATACCGAACGCGGCATCCTCTCCACACACCTGCACAGCGACGGCACCCATGCGGAGATCCTGGCGATGTACAATCCCGGGACACATGCCAATCACTGGACACCGGAAACGCTGGCCGATTTTGACAAGGCCGAGATCGGTGAGATGTTCTTCAGCCATTCAATGATCGATAAAGGACAGATCTTCCCCTACATGGACGGTCCCGCCGTTTTTAAAGTGGCGGTAGAGAAATTCCCGCAGGTCATTCAGGAGGCCCTTCAGGCCAATGGCCTGCAGACCGCCGACCTGCAGCTGCTGATCCCGCACCAGGCTAACCTGCGGATCAGCCAGTTCGTTCAAAAACGGCTGGGACTGCGCGACGACCAGGTCTATAATAATATCCAGAAATACGGGAATACAACGGCCGCTTCCGTCCCCATCGCCCTCTGCGAGGCCTGGGAGAACGGACGGGTCAAGGAAGGAGACCTGGTCTGCCTCGCCGCCTTTGGCAGCGGCTTCACCTGGGCCAGCGCCCTGCTGCGTTGGTGATCCGGAGCAACCGACACTGAATTGGAATACCTTAGTCACATGAAATGGTTTTGCACCCTGTTTCTTTTGCTGACCGGACCGACGTTCCTGCGGGCCCAGCAGTCCTGGCATATCGTACTGAACAAAAAGGTGATTCTGTCCGCCACAGAATCCGATGAGACGATGCATGTGGTATCCCTTTCGGCAACGGACTGGAAACGGAACGGATACCTGGATGTGACATACCGGGAAAAAGCAGTGTCCCAATGGCATCACAGCATCCGATTCTCGGATGAAACCGGTACAGAACGATTGGTGCGCGACAGCGCCACATCCGTACGCATACCGATGAGTATGTTGCGGAATTCTTTTGCCGGCAGGAAACAAATACTGATCCATATCACCATCGCACCACCCGACCCGATGATGATGGCACCGGTACGTCGCATCCATTTGGCCACGCTGAAACTGCCCTGACCGATGCGCCGTATCCTTTATATCGTAAATCCGGTAGCGGGTACCCGTTCCAAGAAAGGCCTTATCACCCTGATTGAAAATCGCACAACGGAAATGGGCATTCCGTTCGAGATCGTAACCTCCGCGGCAAATGGGGATTACACGGAGTGGAGGCAGCGAATCCGAACGGAGTCGATCACCGATGTGGTGATCGCCGGAGGTGACGGCACGGTGAGTCAGGCGATCGGCAGCCTGGTGGACCTGCCGGTCCGCTTCGGGATCCTTCCATGCGGCTCAGGCAACGGGCTGGCCCATGCGGCCCGTATTCCGGCAAGTACGGAAAAAGCGCTGGACCTCGTACGCACCGGGGAGGCCCGACCCACCGACGCCTTCCGCATCAATGGCAAATTCGCCTGTATGTTATGCGGACTGGGCTTCGATGCGGAAGTGGCCCATGCCTTTGCCCGCCAGAAAAAACGCGGACTCCCCACCTATGTGAAGCAGACCCTGCTGCAGTTCTTTCGCACGAAAAGCCATTCCTTTGACGTAGTGACCCCGGAACGCTCCTTTTACACGGAAGCCTTTTTCATCAGCGTCGCCAACAGCGATCAGTTCGGGAATCATGTCACCATCGCCCCCCGGGCCAGACTGGATGACGGCCTCCTGGATGTCGTGATCTTTCCCCGTCAGAACAAGCTTCGCTGGATCGGGAGAGCCCTTCGGCAACTGCGGGGTGGAAATCCACCGGTGAACCCCGGTGCACTCAATGAAAAAGCGGGCATACTCTATTTTCAGACCGACCGACTGGAGATCCGAAATCCGGGCCAGGCAGCCTTGCATATCGACGGCGACCCTGCAGCGACCGCTACCGTTTTCAGCATCCGGGTCGCTCCGGGCTGCTTCCGGCTGATCCGGCCCTGAAGCGATCAGCGAAAAAGATCGAAGGGCCCGGGTGCGGGCCGTTGTTCCAGCAGCTGTTTCACACGCATCGCACTTTGATGATTTTGGTCCCACCGGATGGAAGCCAGGATCTCGCGCGCTTCCCTGCGGGAGAGGTGGAAGTTGAGCGGCGCTTTGCGTTCCGGCTTCTCCGCCTGGTAATGAAAAGATACGGAATACACGTTGTGGCCACTGTAAGACGTATAAAACTTCAGCAGCTCCTGCTGTGAATATTCCATCATTTTGAACCAGTTGTATTGCAGCAGAAAGAAGGGACGTACAGCCTGCTGCCCCATGTTCTCTGACACATAGGGATTCTCCCATCCGCCGGACATGCGGTCACGTATCTGGATGAGGAGGATGCCTGATGTGTTTCGACGGACCCAGTCGTCCATGGCAAAAAGGAACCGCAGCGAAGTTTCCAGGCCGTAATTATCCCGAAGGCCCGCATCCATCACATCGATCACAGGCTCTGAGGGCAGCCATACGTTGGGGAGGACCACGGGGAAGGTCGCGTTCATCCGCAAAGCGGTAAGCAGGCGAAGACCGTAGGGGTCCTGGTCCGAGAAAAAGGAGCCGAAATCCACCAGGTCGGGATCCGCCGGGCGGTTATCTGCGGTATCACCGGGTGCCTGCATCAGAAACCGAAGAGGCTGTGTTGAGATCAACATCTTTCGCCCGTCGCGACTCACCACCGAACCGAAGAACATGAGGGGGATCCGGGCCATACGCTCATCGGCGCCATATTCACGCAACTGTTTGTTCAGGTAGCCCCGCGTATTACGGTCAAGCTGCCGCTCAAACGCATAGCCACGGTCCTTACGGTACACATAGGGACCGACCTTGAATTTTTGAGCGGGTGTGATCAGGTCAC
>JBJOMF010000264.1:0-3341 GCA_046052505.1 Bacteroidota bacterium
AGACCATCGACTACAACGGCTCCTCCATCGGGGGCATGCTTTCCGAGCTGCTGGACCTGCCCTATATTTCCCTGGCCACGCGCTTTGAACTGGCAGGCACGAGAGCCACGGTGACCCGGGAGATCGAAGGCGGTGAGGAAGTGGCTGAAGCCGATCTCCCGCTGGTGGTCAGCTGCCAGAAAGGGATGGCGGAGCAGCGTATCCCCAACATGAAGGGGATCATGGGCGCCCGCACCAAACCGCTGAACGTGGTAGAACCGACCACCATTGAGCCCCTGACCGCCGTAACGGGTTTTGAACTGCCCCCTGCCAAGGCCGGCGTGAAGCTCGTATCGCCCGACCAGGTGGACGAACTGGTGCGCTTGTTACACGAGGAGGCCAAAGCCATCTGAACCGTTTTCCCATTCACTGAACGTCAAAAAAGTTCTATATGAGTGTACTGGTATTCATTGACACTGCCGAGGGACAGCCGAAAAAGACATCGCTGGAAGCGCTTAGCTACGGGGCCGCACTGGCCGTCCGCCTGGGTACCCATGCCGATGCCGTTTGGCTCGGCCCGGCCACCGAACCGGAAGGATTGGGTGCCTATGGTGCCAAGAAGATCTACCATATCGACAGCGATTCCGTTCGCACCTTTGATGCCCAGGTGGCAGCCCAAGCGATCACAGCTGCCGCGGAACAGTCCGGCGCCTCCGTCGTTGTTTGCTCAAACAATGTCAACGGTAAGGCCGTCGCCCCGCGGGTCGCTGTTCGACTGAAGGCCGGTCTGGTATCCGGTGCCGTATCCCTACCGCAGGAATCTGACCCGTCCGTAATCCGCAAGTCCGTTTTCTCCGGAAAGGCATTTGCCCATGTGTCGATCCGTACCGACCGGAAAGTGATCGCCCTGAACCCGAATGCCTATCCTGTCGTGAAAGGGGAAGGCCTCGCCGAATGCGTGGCACTGGCACCAGTATTGAAAGCCGGACGGGTCACCGTTCGGTCCACCAGCCGGTCCAGTGGCGACGTACCTCTGACCGAAGCCGAAGTGGTGGTAAGTGCCGGTCGCGGGATGAAAGGCCCGGAGAATTGGGGCATGGTGGAGGACCTTGCCAAAACCCTGCGCGCCGCTCTGGCCTGCAGCCGTCCGGTTGCCGATGCACACTGGCGCCCGCACCATGAACATGTCGGGCAAACGGGCATCGCCATCGCCCCCAACCTGTACATCGCGATCGGAATTTCTGGAGCCATCCAGCATCTGGCAGGGGTGAACCGAAGCAAGGTGATCGTTGTGATTAACAAAGACCCGGAAGCGCCCTTTTTCAAGGCGGCCGACTACGGAATCGTGGGTGACGCGTTCGACGTCGTGCCCCGCCTCTCGGAAGCCATCCGGAAACTGAAAGGACAAGCCTGAAAATGAGCGTTTTTTATAGCGACCACAGCTCCGGCTGTGGTTTTTTATTTCCCTTCACAAAGGGCCCTTGGCCGGTTGGATTTTTTGAGGCACTTTTATGGAAATACGATCCGTGAAAAGATATTGCCTGATCCTGCTGCTTGCGTTCGTTAGCTGGGGCGTCCATGCCCAAAAGAAAAAGGATGATAAAAAAGATGATAAAAAGGATAAGAAAGGGCGAAAGGAAAATGTGATCGTGGACCAGATGGGGGTCGATGCGGAGGATCCGAAGCCGGATACCGCCACCCGTTTCACCGGGATCATCAAATACCGAATGACCTCCGATGACCCCTCGGAGCGGGATTCCATGTTGATCATTTTCGGAGAGAACCAGATCCGGGTGACCATGTTCACCCCGGGCTACCGGGAGGGCCAGATCTTTGAGAATACCATGATCGCCCGCTTCACGGACAGCACCCTCCTTACCCTGGACCCCCGCAGCCGCACCTACCGAACCGAACGGCTGAGCGACCGCAATGCCGGTACAGAGTTTATGCTCCTGAACCGAAAAAAGACAATGACCATTCTGGGTATATCCTGCCCGGAATACAGCGGCGAGATGACGCTCAAAGACGGGGAAAAGTTCGAGGCGGCCTGCCTGGTCAGTAAGCAACATTCCTATGTCCACACCATGGATTACAATTTCCTGAACATCCAGCCCGTGGTTTTCGGCTATCGGATCGTTTTGGGCTGGCGGACACGATCTGCCGAAAATGAGAACTCCTATATCATCGCCTATAAGATCGAGAAGGTCAATACCGACAGCTTCTTCGATCTTACCGGCTTTCGCCCGCGCTAGCAACCCAAAATCAGCCACTGCAGTCCGGTTTTTTCTGCGGCAAATGACGTAGTTTCGTATACCGAACCATGAGAAAGATCGAACTGGAGATCGTGGCCCTTTCGCACAGTATCACCCAGACCCATTCCTATGCCGTGGTGCTGGGGGAAACGAACGGATTGCGCCGCTTGCCCATCGTGATCGGAGGCTTTGAGGCCCAGGCCATTGCGGTGGCACTGGAGAAAATGCAACCCAGCAGGCCCCTCACGCACGACCTCATGAAAAATTTCATGACCGCCTTTCATATCGAACTCCATGAGATCATCATCTGCGACCTGCAAGAAGGGATTTTCTTTTCCAAACTCGTATGCTCTACGGAGCATGATACCGTAGAGATCGACTCCCGGACCTCGGATGCCATTGCACTGGCCGTCCGATTCGGATGTCCTATTTACACCTATGAGAACATCCTGGACAGTGCCGGGATCCTTATGGAGGACCAGGGCGGAGGCAAGAAAAAGAAAACCAAACAGGAAGTGGTCGTGGAGGAAAGCGGGCCTACCGGAAAAGAGGACCTCGCCACCCTGAGTCTTGAGGAGCTGAACACCCTGCTGAATGAAGTGCTCGAGAACGAAGATTATTTACGGGCCATCGCCATCCGCGACGAGATCAACAGCCGGAAAAAAAGCTGAGACCCCATATTCCCTGCCGTGATCGTATTTCCGCCCTGCAAGATCAACCTCGGCCTGCGCATCCTGCGCAAGCGATCGGACGGCTACCATGACCTGGAGACCTGCTTCTTCCCCCTCCCCCTCTACGATGCGCTGGAAGCCGTTCGTGATCCGGATCCGGATCCCTCGGGCATTCGTTTCACCCAATCAGGCATACTCCTACAGGTGGAAACTCAAACGAATACCTGTGTTAAGGCCTATGCCCTACTCCGAGACCGTTTCCACGACCTGCCCGCCGTTCAAATGCACCTGCACAAACAGGTACCGGCAGGCGCGGGACTGGGTGGAGGCAGTGCCGACGGAGCTTTCAGCCTGCGGCTCCTGAACGAGATGTTCCGCCTTGGTCTCGCCAACCAGGAACTTATGGAATTGGCTGCCCGGTTGGGCAGTGATTGTGCGT
>JBJOMF010000265.1:0-12035 GCA_046052505.1 Bacteroidota bacterium
TCATTTCCTCCGTGATCGGTCGCCGCGCCCCGCTGCCCGCATCCATATAAATAAGCTTCATGCCCAGCATCTCCCCGGCCATGGCGGTGCACATGGCGATCTCGTTCTTGTCAGCCGGTACGGGAGACGCATTGCTGATATAGGAAACGGTTGTGGGAGCGCCGCCGTCCACCACGATGTACCCTGTGGGCATGATCTCCAGCCCGCTCTGCCGGACAAAAGGTGCGGATACCACATGCTGACCGATCAGCAGCTCCGGGTTGCGCCCCGAGATCAATGATAAATACAAGAGCGCATCCGCATAGCGGCTCACCTGGGAAGGGCTGCCGGGAAAGAGGATCACAGGGATATCACACCGTTGTTTTATCTGCTGCACACACTCATCCAGGTGCTGCGAGATCACGAGGCTGCCGCCGACCAGCAGTTGGTCCACCCCCGCCGCCACGCAGCGGTCCGTCAATTCATCGATGAGGGGCAGGGTCACCTTGTCCGGATCCACCAGTACGGCGAATGATTTTCTCCCCTGATTTTTTCGGGCAACAAGCGTATGATAAACGGAAGACCCCATCCGGTTGCGGTGGGCACAAAATTGCAAAAAACTTCCCGGATTGCTGCGGTCGGCCGAGGAAATAGTTCCCAGCCGCCGGATGACCGCTGGCACGCGCAGCATTGGCACGGACAGCGGGTCGCTCCGTAAGGTCCGTTGCCCGGAATCCGGCCGGAAAACGGGTTTCAGCCCCCTTCTGTTCGTACCTTACAGGACTAGTATGGCCCCGGTAATTTTCCAAAATTTTTTTATCGGAAAACGGATCTGAAAATGTGAAAAAACCATGAGATGCAGTTCTGGCCTGCATTCGGCCCCGCCAACCTGCCCTTTTCCACAGACTGTGAATATTTCAGCCTATGGATTTCAGTAGCTTAAAAATATTTTCGTTTCCTCCTGTTAACTTTTTCTTAACCCGAGAAATTCTTTAGTTATGGCTACCCGAGGTAAAGCATCCGCAAAGAGCGGTTTGCAGTTCACCCGTCGCTTCACACGCGATGATGTGAGTGTGTACGATCAGTTCGAATACGACTATCGCACATCCGTCATCCGCAACCCAAGCGGGGAGGTGGTATTCGAGATGAACAATGTGGAAGTGCCCCGGCAATGGAGCCAGATCGCCACAGATATCCTCGCCCAAAAATATTTCCGCAAGGCCGGCGTGCCCCAATCCGATGGCAGCCTGGGCCGCGAAACCTCCGCCAAGCAGGTGGCCCACCGCATGGCCAACTGCTGGCGTGTCTGGGGCGAGCGCTACGGCTACTTCGCCTCGGAACAGGATGCCCAGGTCTTTTATGATGAACTGGTCTATTCCATCCTCAACCAGATGTGCGTGCCCAACAGTCCGCAGTGGTTCAATACGGGCCTGCATGAAAGTTACGGGATCACCGGGAAGCCCCAGGGTCACTTTTATGTCGACCCGGCCGATGGCCAGCTCAAAAAGTCGAAGAACGCCTACGAACGCCCGCAACCCCATGCTTGTTTCATTCTCAGCGTGGAGGACGACCTGGTCAACGACGGAGGGATCATGGACCTCTGGGTCCGCGAGGCCCGCATTTTCAAGTACGGGTCTGGCGTAGGCACCAATTTCTCCAATCTCAGGGGAGAGCGCGAAAAACTCAGCGGGGGCGGCACCTCTTCCGGCCTGATGAGTTTTCTGAAGATCGGTGACCGGGCGGCCGGTGCCATCAAGTCCGGCGGTACCACCCGTCGGGCCGCAAAGATGGTCTGTCTCGATCTCGACCACCCCGAGATCGTCGACTTCGTGAACTGGAAGGTGGAGGAAGAGAAAAAAGTAGGGGCCCTGATCGCTGCAGGATATCCCTCTGGCTATGAGGACGAGGCCTACCGCACGGTCAGCGGACAGAATTCCAACAACTCGGTCCGTATCCCCAATGCCTTTTTCGAGAAGCTCGAGAACAATGAGGATTGGGAACTGATCGGCCGCATGGATGGCCGGATCATGAAGAAAGTACCTTCCCGCGAACTCTGGAACCAGATCGCCTATGCGGCCTGGCGCTGTGCCGATCCCGGTACCCAGTACGATACGACCATCAACGAATGGCATACCTGCCCCGAAGGCGGCCGGATCCGGGCATCCAACCCCTGCTCGGAGTATATGTTCCTCGACAACACGGCCTGCAACCTCGCCTCGTCGAACCTCATGAAGTTCTATGATGCCGAGAAGAACTTTTTCGACGTGGAGGGCTATGAATACAACTGCCGGCTTTGGACCGTGGTCCTCGAGATCTCCGTCCTCATGGCCCAGTTCCCCTCCCGGGAAGTGGCCCAGCTGAGCTACGAGTACCGTACCCTCGGTCTGGGCTATGCCAACCTCGGCACCATGCTGATGGTAAGCGGCATCCCTTACGATAGCGAGGAGGCCCGTGCCATCGCCGGAGCACTCACCGCCATCATGACCGGCATCTCCTACAAGACCTCCGCCGAAATGGCCCGTGTACTCGGTCCCTTCCCGCGGTATGCCGAGAACCGGGAACACATGATGCGTGTGATGCGGAACCACCGCCTGGCTGCTTACGACGCCGATGAGTATGAAGGACTCAGTGTGAAGCCCCAGGGCATCCACTCCAAATATTGTCCAGATTACCTGCTCAAATCGGCCTGTAAGGCCTGGGATGATGCCGTGGAGCTGGGTGAGAAGCATGGCTACCGCAATGCGCAGGCTACTGTCATCGCACCCACCGGTACCATCGGCCTGGTGATGGATTGCGACACTACCGGTGTAGAACCCGACTTCGCCCTTGTCAAATTCAAGAAACTCAGCGGTGGCGGCTATTTCAAGATCATCAACCAGTCGGTTCCCACTGCCCTCCGCAACCTCGGTTACAGCGAAAAGGAATCCGAGGCCATCATCAAGTATGCCACCGGGGCCGCTTCCTTTGCGGGGGCACCCCATATCAACCACCAGACCCTCAGCGAAAAGGGCTTTATAGCCGATGAAATCAAACGGCTGGATGCTGCGGCCCTCACGGCTTTCGAGATCGGGTTCGTGTTCAACAAGTACACCCTCGGTGAGGAATGCCTGCAGCGGTTGGGCTTTACTCCGGACCAGTACAACGATTTCGAATGGAGCCTTCTGGAGGCCCTGGGCTTTTCCGAAGAGCAGATCGCTGCCGCCAACGACTATGTATGCGGCACCATGATGCTCGAGGGGGCACCCGGGCTCAAAGAGGAGCACCTGCCTGTATTCGACTGCGCCAACAAGTGCGGTGCCAAGGGCCAGCGCTACATCCACGCCCATGGTCATATCCGCATGATGGCGGCGGTACAGCCCTTCATCAGCGGCGCCATCTCCAAGACCATCAATCTGCCCCATGAGGCTTCCGTTGATGAGATCGCAGAAGCTTATTACCTCAGCTGGAAACTTGGTCTCAAGGCCAATGCCCTCTACCGCGATGGCTCCAAACTGTCGCAGCCACTGAGCAACAAGAGCGATAAAAAGAAGAAAAAGGATGCCGGAGCTACGGGTGAGGCCCCGGCCACGGAATCCACCATTGGTGCGACCGAGTCGAATATCGTCGACCTGAGCCAGCTGACGGTTGAGGAACTCCTCGAGGAGGTACAAAAGCGTGTCCAGGCATCCCCCGATACCAAGCTCAAGCGCAAACTCGCCAGCATCGTAGAACGCCGGGCCTTGCCCGCCAAGCGCCGCGGCTTCACCCAGAAGGCCAAGATCAACGGTCAGGCGATCTTCCTTCGTACCGGCGAATATGGGGATGGCACCCTCGGTGAGATCTTCATCGATATGGCCAAGGAAGGGGCGACCATGCGCAGCATGATGAACTGCTTCGCCATCGCCATCTCGATCGGTCTGCAGTATGGAGTTCCCCT
This sequence comes from Bacteroidota bacterium, assembly GCA_046052505.1. Classification (GTDB taxonomy): domain Bacteria; phylum Bacteroidota; class Bacteroidia; order Chitinophagales; family Chitinophagaceae; genus JJ008. The sequence continues at coordinate 3,896 of JBJOMF010000265.1, forward strand.
TGAGGAATTCGTCGACAAGTTCGCCTTCACCCGCTTCGACCCCTCCGGATTTGTCGAACACCCCAATATCAAATCCACTACTTCCATCGTGGACTTCATCTTCCGGGTGCTGGGCTACGAATACCTGGGCCGTACCGACCTGGTGCATGTGCTCGATAAGCCCGAAGTGATGAACACCGGCGCCGACGATTGGGATGAAGTGCCCTCCAATCCGCTGGAATATGCCAAAGACCCGGAGTTATCAAGCGTACGGGTGACCCCCCCGACCTCCGGAACCCTGGCGCCGCAGCCGGTCAAGAACCAGCGCGCCGCACAGGCCGTTCGGGCCGACAGCAGCCTCGATGCGATGAATGCGGCCTCCCGCAGCATGCAAAGTGATGCACCGGCCTGTAACGTGTGCGGCCATATCATGATGCGCAGCGGTACCTGTTACAAATGCCTCAACTGTGGCAACCAGGGTGGTTGCAGCTGACCAGTACTATAAACAAGTGGTAATACGGTCCCGTTCCCCCGAACGGGACCTTTTCGTAAGGGCCGGCTCAGGCGTTACCGCCAAACACATTGTCTACAGCACCTTCCAGCATCGGGAATTTTTCCACGACATAATTGCGGATGGTATGGAGGGCCTTGCGGGCCTGCTCTTCGGTCAGACCGGCCTCGGTCATCAATTTTTCGATGAGTTCTTTCATGGGAGCGTACTTATATGTGATGGATGTGAGATGGGGGTCAAGCTACTTTCAGGAGGCTGAGCTTGCTCTTGTCGAATTTACGGCGGGCATAGTCGATGTCCAGCCGGAACTGCTTTTCCTTCGTTCCTGGAAGTTCATACATAGCATCCATGAGGATGCCTTCGCAGATGCTCCGCAGGCCCCGGGCGCCTAGCTTATATTCCATAGCCTTTTCTACCATGAAATCCAGCACGGCATCGTCGATCTGCAGTTCGATCCCTTCCAGGTCGAAGAGCTTCTGGTATTGCTTGATCAGGGCATTGCGCGGCTCCGTAAGAATGGCTCGAAGGGTAGGGGCATCCAATGGATCGAGATGCGTTACAACAGGCAGGCGACCTAGCAGCTCCGGGATCAGTCCAAAGGCTTTCAGGTCGGTTGCGTTCACATACCGAAGCAAATTCTTTCGTACCTGCTCCTGCTGCTCCTTATCCACATTGAAGCCGATCGTATGGGTCTGCACCCGCCGGGCGATGATCTTGTCGATACCGTCAAATGCACCCCCGCAAATGAAAAGGATGTTCTGGGTGTTGATCTTGATGAGCTTTTGCTCGGGATGCTTGCGTCCTCCTTGCGGGGGGACCAGCACATCTGTGCCCTCCAACAACTTCAACATGCCCTGTTGCACACCTTCACCGCTTACGTCCCGTGTGATCGAAGGGTTATCCCCCTTGCGGGCGATCTTATCGATCTCATCGATATACACGATGCCCCGTTCTGCGGCCGAAACATCATAGTTGCACACCTGCAGCAAGCGGGTCAGGATGCTTTCCACATCCTCCCCGACATAACCGGCTTCGGTGAATACAGTGGCATCCACGATGGCAAAGGGGACGTTCAGCATCCGGGCGATGCTCTTGGCCAGCAGGGTCTTTCCCGTGCCGGTCTCACCCACCATGATGATATTGCTCTTTTCGATCTCCACATCCGTTCCCCCGGTCTCTGCCGGACGGTGCTGGAGGCGTTTGTAGTGATTGTAAACGGCCACGGCAAGGACCTTCTTGGCCTCTTCCTGTCCGATGGCATACTCATCGAGGAATTTCTTGATCTCCACAGGCTTCCGTACGGTCAGTTTGAACGCCGGTGACCCCTTGTCGTCCTTTGCGGTCAGCTCTTGGTCGATGATCTCGCGGGCATGCTCCACACAATTCTCACAGATATGTCCCTCCTGCCCGGCGATAAGGATCTTCACCTCATCTCGGCTGCGGCCACAAAAGGAACAATGAAGGGTCGTCTTTGCCATAGGTTCTGAGCCGGAATTGACGCAAGCGGTTCACAGCCAACACAAAAATAAAAAAACCCGCGGCAAGGCGGATTTTTATTTGGAATGACGGAATGTTCGTCATTAAAATCTTACAATCAGCCGGTTACAATTTTTCAACGATGCTGTCAACGATCCCGTAGTCCAGCGCCTGACGGGCATCCATCCAATAGTCACGGTCAAAGTCCTTCATGATCTGTTCCACCGTCTTTCCGCAGTTCCGTGCAAGAATACCGGCACCCACCTCCTTAACCTTGCGGGTCTGTTCGGCCTGGATCTCCAGATCGGCACTGACCCCGCGGATGTATCCGCCCAGTGAGGGTTGGTGGATCATTACTTCCCCGTGCGGGTAGATGAGCCGCTTCCCCTTCACCCCGCCACTGAGCAGGATGCTGCCCATGGAGGCTGCCAGACCCATGCAGATCGTGCTGATCGGACTCGATATCAGCTGCATTGTGTCGTAGATGACCATACCGCTTGTGACCACGCCACCCGGGCTGTTGATGTAAAATTTGATCTCCTCACCGGGTTTGTCGGCCTCCAACAATAACAACTTGCTCACCACATCACGGGCACTTTTGTCATCTACCACGCCCCACAGATACACAGCTCGCTTATCGAAGAAATACTTTTCGAGTTTTTTTCCGAACAGCCCCATGTCGGATTTGGGTTGTTCCTCCTCCTCGTCATCCTGTCCTGAGTGCCGGTTATGACGCACAGGATCGATGCGGGTTGGAAATGGATTTCGGTTCATGGTATCGGTTTTCGGGATTAATCTTTTTTAAGCTTCTTGGGATTGGTGACCAGTACTTCATCGATCAGTCCGTAGTCCTTTGCCTCAGCGGCCGTCATCCAGTTGTCCCGATCGAAATCCCGCTCGATCTGATCGATGGGCTTACCGGTGTGGGCGTTGACGACATCATACAGCTCCCGCTTGAGCTTACGGATCTCGTTCACCGTGATCTCGATGTCGCTGGCCTGTCCGCCGATGGCCCCGCTGGGCTGGTGCATCATGATACGGGAATGTTTCAGGGCAGCCCGCTTGCCGTGCGTGCCTGCGCCAAGGAGCACACAGGCCATCGAGGCGGCGACACCGATGCAAATGGTGGAGATATCCGGACTTACAAACTGCATCGTATCGTACACCCCCAAGCCGGCATAAACACTGCCACCGGGACTGTTGATATACATATTGATGTCCCGTGTACGATCGGTGGAATCCAGGAAAAGCAGCTGGGCCGTGACGATGTTGGCGATCTCATCGTTGATCGGGTAGCCCAGGAAGATGATCCGGTCCATCATCAGGCGGCTGTACACATCCATCACCGCGATATTGAGGGAACGCTCCTCGATGATATTGGGTGTCATGGCCGTGACCAGATGCCTTCCATAGGCGTCGAGGGTATTGCTGGACAGACCGTGGTGCCGGACGGCATATTTTTCGAATTCGGAGGGAAAGCTCATGCGTGGGTTTTTAGTGATCTGGGTTGCGAGAGCGGATGAAAACCGACTCTGTACCAATTCATCAAATATCCGTCCAATTGCCTAATTCTCAAAATCAGCGGACGTGGCCACTTTACGTCGGACGAAATGGCATGAAAAAAGGTTCCTTGTCAGGGAACCTTTTCAATACGTCAGGGATGCTCAATGATGGTGGTGCTGATGTGCTTCGATGCGTTTTGTGAATGCTTCGGCACTGATCTCCTGATCGGCAGGGTTCACTTGACCAGCTGCCCATTCGAACAGTTTCTGGGTCTGGATGCGGTTGTAAGTGTCCTCCACGTATTTGCGGTCCTTCATCATCTTCTCGACATATTCCTTCACCCAGGGTTGGTCGTCGCTGAGCCCCGTATTGCCCATGTAGCTGAACAATTGCTGGCGGGCAAAGGCCCGGATCTCGTCCGGTCCTACCTGAATGGCCTGGTCCTGTACGATCTTGTCCGAGATCAGCGTCCACCGGAGCTGGTTCAGGAACTTGGGGAATTCCTCCGCCACTTCCTCTTCCGTTTTCGGGGTTTCGCCTTGCGTCATCATCCATTTTTTCAGGAAGGCCTCCGGAAAGGTCATTTCGGTATGATCCACCAGCTCGTGGTATACCTGGTCCTGGATCTGGTTCATGGCCTGGCCGTTCCAGTAGTTCCGGATCTCCTCGCGGATCCTGGCTCGGAACTCATTTTCGGTGCCTACGCCCTGGTTCGGGTACAGCTGCTCATAGAAGGATTCGTTCAGTTCTCTTTTTTCCAGCAGACCGACCTTGCTCAATTCGATCCGGAAGTATTTTCCGGTTGCTGCAGGGTCCTCTTTCAGGCCCAGGTCGCTGAGGATCCAATCCCGTTCCTTCTCCTCGAAGGCCTCCTGCAGGGTAGCCACCCGGTAGTCACCAGCTTTCAGACCGTTCCACCCCTTTCGGAAGGACTCGGAAAAATAGTTCAGCAACAGGGAATTATCTTTTTTTGGGGCTCCTTCAATAGGTGTTCCTTCTGCATCGGTCTCTGTGAAACTTACATTCAGCACGTTTTCCGCTGAATCCACGGATTCGCAGTCCTTCATATTCCCGTAGCGGTTCTGCAGCCGCGTGATCTCATTCTCGATCATTTCCTCGGTCACGGTAACTACGAAGCGGGTGATGGCTGCCTTCGACAGGTCGGGCAGTACGATCGATGGTTTAAGACCGATCTCGAAATGGAAGGTATATTCCAGCGGATTGGTTACGTCCAACTGGCGGACATCGCTTTCCAGGGGCAGGGGTTGGGCGAAAATATCCAGATGCTCCCGCTGCAGGTAGGCAATCAGTTCGCGGTCGACGGATCGAAGCACCTCATCGGTGAACAGGGAAGGGCCATACATTTTTTTGATCAGTCCGGCCGGTACCATGCCTTTTCGGAAGCCCGGGATATTGGCTTTTTTGCCATAGTCTTTAAGGCTTTTTTCGAAGGCGGGCAGGTAGTCGGTTTTTGAGAGGGTTACGGTCAGCTTTTCGTGCAGTGTTCCGATCGTCTCCTTGGTTACGATAGCCATGATAGCGGTTTATGGGATTTCAGGGATGAAGTCCGGATGGAGGGACTCGAACCCCCACACCTTGCGGCATCAGATCCTAAGTCTGACGTGTCTACCAATTCCACCACATCCGGAAAGCAGTTCGCCCTTCGCCCGCGCGGCCATGGGTTTCAATGGCCGTTTTGGGGTTGCAAATGTAGTTCATTTCCGGAGAAGAAAACGGCTGATTTTCACTAAATTCGTACGCATATCATCCATGGAAACGCTGGCCCAGATACCGAAGTACAACCTGAACGAGGACGAAGAGAAAAAGCTCATTCTCAGGGAATACCGTTCCCTGCTCAAGGTCCTCAAGGCCAAGCTAAAGCCCGGTGACAAGAACCTGATCCGTAGCGCCTTCGAAATGGCCGCCGAGGCCCATCGTACCATGCGCCGCAAGAGCGGGGAGCCCTATATCCTGCATCCCATCGCCGTGGCGAAGATCTGTGTGGAAGAGATCGGATTGGGGATCCGCTCCACCATCTGCGCGCTGCTCCATGACACGGTAGAGGATACCGACCTCTCCCTGGATGACATTGAACGGGAGTTCGGTACCGAGATCGCCCGGATCGTGGACGGCCTCACCAAGATCTCCAATGTCATTGACGTGAATGCCTCCCAGCAAGCGGAGAATTTCAAGAAGATCCTGCTGACCCTCACCGACGATCCGCGGGTCATCCTCATCAAGCTGGCCGACCGGCTGCACAACATGCGCACGCTCGACAGCATGAAGCGCGACAAACAGCTGAAGATCTCCTCCGAATGTGTTTATGTCTACGCCCCCCTGTCCCACCGAATGGGGCTGTACAATGTCAAGACCGAGCTCGAGGACCTGTCCATGAAATACATGGAGCCGGAGGTCTACCGTGATATCGCACGCAAACTGGCAGAGACCAAAAAGGAGCGGACCCGGTACATCAACGAATTTATACGTCCGCTGCGTGAAAAGATCGACAAGGCCGGTCTGAAAGCGGATATCTACGGGCGGGCTAAAAGCATCCACTCCATCTGGAGCAAGATGAAGAAGAAGGGCGTGGAGTTCGAACAGGTCTACGACCTCTTTGCCATTCGGATCATCATCGATGCTGTGCCCGAACGGGAAAAGGAGGATTGCTGGAAAGCTTATTCCTTCATCACGGATGAATACAATCCCTCCCCGGAACGCTTGCGCGATTGGCTGAGCAATCCAAAGGCCAACGGGTATGAGGCCCTGCATACCACGGTAATGGGTCCGCAGGGCAAGTGGGTGGAGGTTCAGATCCGTACGCTCCGTATGAACGAGATCGCTGAAAAGGGGTTGGCCGCCCACTGGAAATACAAGGAGGGAACGAGTGATGAAAGCCGGTTTGACAAGTGGTTCCAGCAGATCCGGGAGGTGATCAGCAACCAGGAGACCGACACGATCGATTTCCTGCAGGACTTCAAGACCAGTTTCCTGGCTGATGAGATCTACATCTACACCCCGAAGGGTGATATCAAGATGCTGCCGGTGGGTTCGACGGCGCTCGACTTTGCCTTCGCGATCCACAGTGCCATCGGCGTCAAGACCATCGGCGCCAAGGTCAATCATAAACTGGTACCGATCAGTCACAAGCTACACAGTGGCGATCAGGTAGAGATCATCACCAGCAACAAACAACGGGCCTCGGATTCCTGGCTGAGCTTCGTGGTCACGTCCAAGGCCAAGGGCCGGATCCGCGATGCCCTGAAGGAGGAGAAACGATTGGTGGCAGAAGATGGAAAAGCCACGGTGCAACGGAAACTGCAATCCCTGGGGGCCGCCTTTTCGCAACACAATATCGACGAATTGGTACACTGGTACAAGTTGCCTTCGAATCTCGACCTGTTCTATGAAGTGGCCGTGAAGAACATCGAATTGAAAGAGCTGAAGGAGTTCAAACTGACTGGCGACCGCCTGGAAGCACCCCGGCCCGTAAAGGTCCAGCAAGACAAGCCGGAGTATGTGCCACTGCCCAGCAAGAAGGACCACGAATTGATCATATTCGGCGAGCGGAGTGACAAGATCGTGTACCAACTGGCGAATTGCTGCAAACCGATCCCCGGCGACGATGTGTTCGGTTTCGTTACGACTGGTAAAGGACTTACCATACACCGGACCAACTGCCCCAACGCCGCCAAGTTATTGGCCAATTACGGGCATCGGGTGGTGAAGACAAAGTGGGCGAAGAACAAGGAGATCTCCTTCCTTACCGGGGTCCGTATCGTCGGTCTTGATGATGTGGGGGTCGTAAACAAGATCACCAACCTCATTTCCGGTGAACTTCGGATCAACATCGCCGCCCTTACGATCGAGGCACACGACGGACTCTTCGAAGGCAATATCCGGCTTTATGTACACGACAAGGAGGAGCTCGACATCCTGGTACAGCGTCTGCTGGCGCTGCCCGGCATCGAATCGGTGATCCGCTTCGATATGGAAGATACTTCCGCACGCCCCGATAGCTGAACGGCCCCAAGCCCAAGCTGCTGGGTACGAAACCTCATTTATTTTCTTAACTTGTAGCCTCACAAAAAATTCCTCTTTCTGCTTATGAGCCAGTGCCGTCTCAGGGATATTGTTCTTGTGTTCATCGTGGCGATGGCGGCAACCTGTTCCTCCGCACAAAGCTGTTTCCCCACCGGTATCCAGGGCGCCGTTTTCAATTTGGCCTGCAATCAGACCTGTTCCACCCTCGTATTCCAGATCCCGCATATCAAGACCTCCAGCAGCTACACCCTGGTCAATATTCCCTACCGTCCTTATCCCTATTCTACCCCTACCGGGGTGGAGGACCCGAACTTGTACAATGATGATGAGTACAGTTTTCTGGTCACCCTGCCATTCAATTTCTGCTTTTACGGCACCTCATACGGATCAACGGTCGTCGGGTCCAATGGTATCATGACCTTCGATCCTGACAACGCATCCTGTCCCAATGCATGGCCGATCACCACGACGATACCATATGCCGGGGGATTCATATGTAATTCCAGCGTCACCTATTATCCACAGGCTTCCATCATGGGTGCCTATTCGGACCTGGACCCTCGCTCCGTTGCCAGTCCAGGTAACCGTAAGATTCAGTGGGAGGTCGTCGGAATCGCGCCCTGCCGAAAA
>JBJOMF010000266.1:0-4245 GCA_046052505.1 Bacteroidota bacterium
CGGGCGATATCACATCCGATGAGCAGGGGTGCGGCAAGCAGGCACCAGAGGCTGATATGCGTGTATTGTTCATCGGGGGTTAGCCGGGTGGGGTGCAGGTTCTCTCCCCAGCCCACCTGACCTACGATCAGCATGTCCGGATCGTTCCAGCGTCCCGGCTTGGCATAGGGGCTCATCGCATGCTGCCGGAAACCGATCGAACGCAGGCTTTCCCAGGTATCCACGATATCACCGGTGGTGCGCCAGCAATTGCCGTCTACCGATTCGCCCCATTTCCAAACGTCTTTCATCCCATACTGGCAGAGGCTGTATACCATGTCGCGGGGCTGAGTGCGCAGGTATTGTTGCATCTGCGAATAGGGCAGGATGTAAGAGGCCAGCGTGGTATCCGTGCTTCCGTGAATGGATTCATAGCTGCACCAGTCGTATTTCAGGTAGTCGATCCCCCACTGGTTGTAGGTGTCCGCATCACGGCGTTCGTGTTGCCAGGATCCCAGATAGCCTCCACAGGTCGTTGGTCCGGGGGAGGAATAGATCCCGAATTTCAGCCCCCGGGCGTGCAGCCAGTCGCCCAACGCCTTCATATCCGGGAATTTTTCGTTGGTGCGGATGGTTCCGTCGGCGGCCCGCTGGGGTGCCTCCCACCCGTCGTCGATATTCATATAGGTCCAGCCGTGGTCGGCCAGTCCTTTGTCGATCAGTGCCTGTGCTGAGGCGCGCAGTTTTTCATCGCTCACGCTCAGTCCCCAGCAGTTCCAGCTGTTCCAGCCCATCGGAGGGGTGAGGGCCAATACGTTGCCGCAGCGCACCCGAAAAGGAGCGGTATTTTTCCCCAGCGGATTGGATACCGTGATGCGCAAATCATAGTCCCCTTCCCGTTCCAGGGTTCCGGTGATTAATCCAGTTTCGGTGTCGAGGCGAAGGCCAGCCGGAAGCCCTTCGACGGCATAGCGCAGCGGTTTGGTACCGGTAGCTGCGATTTTGAACAGGAAGGGGGAGCCCGGGCGTACGCCAAAAATCGAGGCCGAGTTGATCCGAGGTGTGGCGGCAGGACGCGGCGTCAGGATGTAGGGAGGTACTTCGGTACGGAGGACCGTCTCGCCGCTGTTTTTTTCGGTGAATATGGAACGGACCTCTGTCCGCTCCTGAACGGGCAAAGACAGAGGATAATGCAAGGAAGATCCCGGGCTCAGTTCCACTGACTTGGTGAACTCTTGATTGACGGCATCATCGGTTTCGGAATGGACGGTTACGGACAAAAGCCCTGCAATCGTTTTTTGCAAGGCATTTGTGATGCGCAACGATCCGCTTTCGCATCCGATCTGCAGGCCGTCCTGGAGTCCCATCATGGCCAGGAAGAGATCGCCGCCATAGATCCCACCGGGTCCGCCGCCATCGTAGACGCGTATGGCGAGTACGTTCTCCTGGTCCCAGCGCAGCAGGGTATCTGTGGTAGACAGGTGTATATCACGTATGTCATTGTAACGGGTGACGTATCCGCCCGGATCCTGTGGGAAGGAGCCGTGCTTGGCGATCGCCGTACCGTTGAGAAACACTTCATCGGCATCATCGATCTTGGCCAGCCGGAACCGAAGTGAGTCTTTCAGCCAGGCATTATCGCGAAGGCTGGATGGAAGTTGAAAATGGAACCGGTACCAGGCAAATCCGTTATAGAGGTCATGGCCCTGAAGTTCCCAGTGTCCCGGCGCATGGAGCTCGTACCACAGGGTATCGTTGAAGTTGGCCCTCGCCCATGCGGTATCATCGCCGGTGGCGAACCGGGCCTGGGAAAGTGTGATCAGGCGGGGTGGTTGGGCACCGATGGTGAGACCGATCAGCAGAAATGCAGCGAGTGGGATGAACTTCATGAATACCAGGGTGCCGTTGCTTGGAACGAAGTTAGGAATGATTGAGCTGCCCTGTAAAGGGCCCCCTGCATCCTGTGGATGATCGCGTTTGGCGCTGTTTTGGATCTCGGATCGGTCCCGATCGTAGCATCGGTAGCGTCACATCCGGTTTACTCAGCCGGCCCCCGTTTTAATGGCCACTTCAGCTGGCCCGAATCCCGTTGTCAGCGATCGGGTTCACGTTGCTTAGCAGTTTGATGGTAATGCCTATTTGTCCGAGGTGATACAAATCGTGCTGAATGATGCCCTCAAACAAGTAGTGAAAATTGTAATTGGCATCTAAAAATTTGGTTTACATGAATGAATCATCCCTGCCTTCTAGCAGATCGATCAATTCCTTGCGACGGTTATAAAAGGCATCTTTTAAGTTGGTCCAGCCCCATTTTTCCAAATCGATATTGTTCCTCCAGTCATCAGGGCTGTTCATAAGGTCTGTTCTTTCACCGGTAAAACCGCAGCATGCATTCCTTTCGCCATGCCAACATGTGGGAAGCATGTTCTGCAACGCTGTGCACAAGAGGAACAGGTCTTTTAAAGACAAGGTCGCTAGGTAAGCGATCGATCTTGTCTTTGATGCTCTGGTCAAACCACAACGATCCGTCGTGTAGTTCATTCAGCTGGCGTATGAGATTATTAATTAAAACTCGCGACATGATTTCAGGTGTCCCACACTATGGGCGGTGTTAGTCATCAAATTGCCAGCCTTATGATGACTGATACGAAGTGAAGTTATTCGAAACTCGGCGGTTCAACCTTGCTGCCGGGATATTCACTCTTTCCGGCTAAAAGCGCATGGTCAGTGTAAGAGCCGGCGTGTTGGGGTGCCGCTTCCAGCTCTTTCCCTGCTGCGATCCTGGAGATCGCAATTCCAGACTCAGGACCCGCCGGTGATGGCGTGCCGAAGCGATGAACAACGGGATGCTGGCCGCCGCACACGTAATGCCTGCCAGGCCGGTAAGGGATTTGATCTCATCGTTGCGGTATTCCCGGTCCGTATAGAGGGTGTTGACCGAATACCCCTCGAGATCCCCACGGGGTATGGCTATGGCCGTGATCAGCAGGGCGGTGCCGGTTGCGAGGCAGGTCCAGGCACCCTTTTTTTGTTCTTGGCTTTTTTGCAGCAGCAACTCCTGATCGGGGCTTCTCTGTGCAGAGCCCGTACTCCAGATAATGAGCAGCAAAACGAATACGTGATGGAGCCGTCTCATATGGATAAATACCTGTGTTGAAGGTACTGGCCCCTAGAGCATGCTGCACATGACTTTAGACAGGCTGCGGCACGAGATGTCTCAATGACTGCCCTGCAACACACGGATGATCGAGTCTTCCTGCGGGGCTTTCAGGGGCACCAGGGAGTCTACCAGTGCATTGGGAACGGTCATCGACAGGATGTATTGGCTGATCTTCCAGTCGTTTCCGTCGCGGGTCAGCACCCCGGAACCGCGGCAGATTTTCATCTGGGTGTTCAGGAGTTCATCGAACCAGGCCGTTTCGCCATCTGCGCTGAAATACACATGGCGTTGCAAGGCGGTGAAGTTCCAGGCACGGCCCCGTTCGAAGTACGGTCTGGCCCATTCCATGAATGCGTTCTTGTCCCACCGTTCGGTCGCATCCGTTCCGGTAAAAACGGCCTCCTCGGAAAAGAATGAAAAATACCGATCGAACTGCGCCTGACCGGCTGCCTGGTGGAAGGAGTCCAGAACGGCATGTACGGGGGCGGGGTCTTTGGGTTTGGCGGATCGTTTCGGCTTGTCGGTACAGGCCAGGATGGCGAGGGCTGGCAGCAGCGGCCAGGTGATGCGGATCAGGCTCATGGCGTAGTGGATGTCGGGTTCAGTACAGCAGGTGTTTTTTGGAGGTATTTCGCCACCCGGCCTGGTTTTCGTATTTCACAAAAAAGACCTTCAGGTCGGCCTGGTTCTCATAGTCGACGAAGAAGATATTTTTATGGGCCTGATTGGCGTAGCGGGTGAAGAACCATTTGCCATTGTTGTCGCCGGCCTGGTTTTCATAGGTCACTTTGAATACCTTCAGGTCGGCCTGGTTTTCGTACTTGACGACAAACACCTTGAGGTCGGCCTGGTTCGCGTAATCCACGGAATAGACCTTTTGGGCGGCGGACCCTAAAGATACCAGTAGAGTGATGACGAGGGTCAGAGGAAAAATGCGCATGGGTTTTCGGTTTATACAGGGTTAAAATCCTTTTTTCCCGATAGACACGGGCTTCATTTCTGCCAGACGGAAGATTTCCGGAACTCCGGTTCCTTTGCCTGACATTTCATAATATCCGCCATGCCAGATTACTCCGATCCGGTACTCGCCCGTGGCACGGTACTGG
>JBJOMF010000267.1:0-2956 GCA_046052505.1 Bacteroidota bacterium
CGTCGCTACGGGATCGAGTTCTGCTGCGGGGGTTCGTACACGCTACGAGTCGCTTGTTACCTGCAGGGTACGGACCCGGAGTTGCTGATCCGTGACCTGGAAGTGGCCACTCGGCAAAGCAATACCTCGCACACACTCGATTTCACTCGTTGGGATCTTGATTTCCTGATGGACTATATCATTCATGTGCATCATCAGTATTTATATAAGGCATTACCGGTCTTGCAGGAGTATGTGGATCGATTTGCGGAAGGACATCACCGAAACTATCCCTATCTCGAGGGATTGCAGCGGTCTGTGCAGCAGATCACTGCCAGCCTGCTTCCGCAGCTGAAAGAGGAGGAGATGGTACTCTTTCCATACATCCGGCAGCTCGCCCATGCACACCAAAGCCGCGAGTCCTATGCGCCCCTGCTGGTTCGTACCATGCGCAAGCCTATCGCATCGCGGATGGGTATGGAGCATGCGGCGACGGAGGATCATATCCGTCGCTGGCGGGACTGGACCGGTGGTTATGCCGTGCCTTCAAATGCCTGTGTAAGTCATCGGGTGACCTTACAAAAGCTTCGGGAAGTCGATATGGATATGGTTCAGCATCTCCATCTTGAGAAAAACATTCTTTTTCCTAAGGCCTTGGCCATCGAAAAGGAATTGCTGGACCCTGATTATTGAGGTGTTCATCCGAAGGTTTGTACGCCTTTTTTTGTTTACTTTTAAGGCACTTCCGCTGCCACATGATAGTCGATCCCACCCATCTCACATCCTTGTTTGAAAATGCCACGGAAGGTATCATATTAACAGACCGTACGGGACGCATCGTCATGGTCAACCCTGCTGCCGAGACCATGTTCGGTTATGCCGGCATTGAACTGGTCGGGCAGCCCATCGAGGTACTTATACCCGATCGCTACAAAGAACACCACCTGGAACTCCGCGGCCAGTTCTATCACGCCCCTTCGAACCGCATGATGGGTCAGAACAGGGACCTTCACGGACGGCGAAAAGACGGGTCAGACCTCCCGATCGAAGTCAGCCTGAGCCATTATAAGCGGAATGAATCCATGTACGTTATCGCCTTCATTATCGATATCACGAAGCGCAAGGAGGTGGAGCGTAACCTGCTCCGTCAGCAGAAGGAGCTGGAGGCCATCAGCCAGGAGATCCGGAAGCTGAACACCGATCTGGAGGCCAAGGTCGAAGAACGGACGATGATCCTCAAGGAGGCACTGCTCCGGCTGGAGCAGTCGCAAAGCGAGCTGAGTGAAGCGCTCGACAAGGAGCGCCAACTCAATGAGATCAAGAGCCGTTTCGTTGCGATGGCATCGCATGAGTTCCGGACGCCGCTCAGTACGGTCCTTTCATCCGCGGCTTTACTGTCGAAATATACGGGTTCCGAAGAGCAGGAGAAACGCGACAGGCATATCGACAAGATCCGTAATTCCGTCAAGCACCTGAATGATATCCTGGAAGATTTCCTCAGCCTTGGCAAGCTGGATGAGGGCAAGGTTACCCTATTCCCCGTTCCGGTCAACCTGCAGGAATTGCTGGATGATACGCTCGATGAGATGCGCGGGCTTCTGAAGGGGTCCCAGCAATTCATCAGCACCTGCGACGGAGAGGTGAAAATAACTACGGACAAGAAGCTTCTGAAAAATGTGCTGATCAATCTTATCAGCAATGCTATCAAGTTCTCCCACGATGACGGAATAATCTCCCTGCGGTGCCGATGCGACGGGGCCCGCGCCGAACTGTCCATCGCCGACCAGGGCATCGGGATCTCTAAGGCCGATCAGGAACACCTGTTCAGCAGTTTTTTCAGGGCCGCCAACGCCACTAACATTCAGGGTACCGGACTCGGTCTTCATATCGTGAAACGGTACGTGGACTTGTTGGGCGGCACAGTAAATTTGCATAGTGAACTCGAGCGTGGCACAACCGTCACGATCACCATACCTATTAAATGAATAATATGAAAACAGTGCTGGTCATCGACGACAATCCGGATATCCGGGACAATACCGCAGAGATCCTGGATCTCGCCGGCTACAAGACCCTGACGGCTGAGAACGGGAAGAAGGGTGTGGATCTGGCCCTCAGCGCACATCCCGATATCATCGTATGCGACATCATGATGCCCGACCTCGACGGCTACGGGGTGCTCCACCTGCTTCGAAAGAACGAGGCCACCCAGCATATCCCGTTCATTTTCCTCACGGCAAAGACCGAACGGGGTGATTTCCGCAAGGGAATGGAGATGGGAGCCGATGACTACATCACCAAGCCCTTTGAGGATATTGAACTGCTCAACGCGATCGAGGTGCGTCTGAAGAAATCGGCCCTGCTCAACAGCCGCTATGAATCAAGCCCCAGTGGAGTCAATCAGTTCATACGTGACGTGAAGGACAGCGGTCTGATCGCCCACCTCGCCGATCAGTATGATGTTGTGACAATGGGGAAGAAGCAACACCTCTATCAGGAAGGGAAGCGTCCCCGCTTTCTGTATTATCTGGTCAAAGGCAAGATCAAGGGCTTCAAGATGCATGAGGACGGCAAAGAATATATCACCGATCTGTTCAGCGAGGGTGATTTCATTGGCTATCCGGCCCTGATCGAGGATAAGAACTATGATGACAGTGCCGTGGTGCTGGAGGAATCCGAGATCATGCAAATACCCCGTGAGGATTTCCTGAATATGGTGTATGGCGACCTCTCCATCGCTGCGAAATTCATCCGCATCATCACCCAGAACGTGAAAGAGAAGGAGGAGCGACTGATGAGCCTAGCCTACAGTTCCCTTCGGAAGCGGGTGGCCAAAGCCCTGGTGGACATTCACGGAAAGTTCAATCACCAGGGCGAGAACAAGCCGATTGAGATCTCACGGGAAGATATCGCGCACTTTGTGGGTACGGCCACCGAATCCCTGATCCGGACCCTGAGCGATTTCAAGGGCGAAAAG
>JBJOMF010000268.1:0-14234 GCA_046052505.1 Bacteroidota bacterium
CCCCTTACCTACACTGCGTTCTTTTTTTCGTAAAACGCATCGATCGGGATGGCCAGTCTATGAGATCTAAAGTCACCTATGGTATAATGCCTTTCCGGCCCGAAGGCCCGTGTGAACACCGTTCTCCACGGTGAGGATCCCGTTTACAATCACATAGCGGAAGCCCGTTGAATAAGCGTGTGGTTTTTCATAGGTAGCCAGGTCTTCCACTGTATTTTCATCAAATACGACGATGTCGGCGGCCATGCCGGGGCGGATCAGTCCGCGGTCCAGCAGCTGGAATTTCTGTGCCGGCAATGCGGTCATCCGGCGGATGGCCTCTTCCAGCGTGATCACCTGCAGCTCCCGGACATACCGCGCCAGAACGCGGGCGTTGGTACCATAGCCCCGGGGATGCGGCACGCCGAGGCCCGGAATGCGTATCGTGGCATCGCTGGCGATCATATTGAAGGGATACCGCATGATACGTGTGATGTCTGTTTCGCTCATGCCATGGAATACGGCGCTGGCGCCGCCCCGGCTCATAATATCCATCACCGTTTCGGCCTCATACTTCG
Source organism: Bacteroidota bacterium (assembly GCA_046052505.1). GTDB lineage: Bacteria > Bacteroidota > Bacteroidia > Chitinophagales > Chitinophagaceae > JJ008. The sequence goes on from JBJOMF010000268.1 coordinate 558, forward strand.
CCTTGTGCCGGCGGCCCATCAGCCGATTGATCTCTTCGATGCTCTTTCCGTTGTAGTTGCTGTCGGGCGCAAAGGAGGCGACCACTGCATAGCTCAGGTGGCGCAGTTTTCTTTTTTTCAGTCGCGCCAGGATATGCTCCCTGACGCTCCGGCGCACATCTGGCCGTTGCAGCCGGGCCCGGATGGAATCCTGTCCGTCGGCCAATAGAGCATCGGGAAGCAGTGTGCTGATGGAGGTGCTGCTGGCTGTATACGGATATTGATCGATGGTGACGTCAATGCCTTGCTTCCGGGCCTGCTCGATCAGGGGAACGGTTTCCCGGCTGCGTCCCCAGTTGTGCTGGCCGCTGAGTTTAAAATGGGAGATCTGTACGGGGATACGGGCCTCTTTGCCGATGGTCAGTGCCTCTTCGATGGCCTGTACCACACTGTCGCCTTCATCGCGCATGTGGGTGGCGTATATGCCGTCATAGGCCGATGCCACTTTGGCCAGCTCCACGATCTCGGATGTCTTGGTAAACGTGCCGGGGATATAGATCAGTCCCGTGCTCAGTCCAAAGGCACCCGCCCGCATGGCCTTATCGACGATTGCTTTCATCCGGTCCAATTCATCCGGAGTCGCTTCGCGGTTAGCCCGGCCCATCACGGCCTTTCGGACATCATTATGACCGATCAGTGTGGCGATGTTGATGGAGGTCTTCAGCGAATCGACCCAGTTCAGGTAGCTGCCGATATCGATAGTTGATGAGCCGCAGTTGCCGGTGATGCAGGTGGTGACGCCATCGAGGATGAAACTGGTGGCCTTCGGGTCGCGGTCTTCATCGCCTTCCAGGTGGGTATGCACATCGATGAAGCCGGGTGCGATGATCAATCCGGTTGCATCGATGATCCGGGTGGCGGTATGCGGCAGGTTTCGCCCCGTGGAAAGTATTTTTCCGTCTTTCACGGCGAGGTCGCCGTAGTACCAGTTGTTACCTGTGCCGTCGATGATCTTTCCGTTGCGGATCAGGATGTCGCAGGACTGGCCGCCGGATGTAAGATGGAGCAGGGTGGCCATGGCCAAGCCTAAAAAGCGAGTGAAGATGCCTGAGGTTCGGCCGTGAATCATATTTACTTTGTGTGGATTACACATTGTGAACGGTAAATTACTGAATAATTGACTTCGTCTTCTTTCGAAAGAGGTCTTTGTTTCATGCTAAAGGTTGGGGTGCTCGTATCTTTTTAGCAGCCACAGGCCGTTGTTCCGATAGCGCGTCTGTAGGGAAATCTGCCATGATGTTCGGATCAACGGGTAAAAAATGTATCTTTCGTGTCTGTACGACAGTTATACTTAGCTGTCCATAAAAATCAATTACGCTTCAATATCAACTTATGCCCAAGTATGTCATCGAGCGGGAAATTCCCGGTGCTGGAAACCTCACTGCGGAGCAGTTAAAGGCCATCTCCCAGGCTTCCTGTGCTGTCCTGAATTCCATGGGTCCTCAGATCCAGTGGGTGCACAGCTATGTCACCGCAGATAAGATCTACTGCGTCTATAACGCTCCGAACGAGGAGACGATCCGTGAGCATGCTAAGCAGGGTGGTTTTCCCGCCAACTCGGTCAGCCGTGTTTCCATGGTTATCGATCCCACCACGGCGGAGTGAGGCTCAGCTTGTATCTGATCTCCCATCGGTTCTTTACCGTTTTTTTATCAGCGTTCCTCTTCGTCTTCTCGTCGGAAGGGGATGGGTTCCAGTCCCAGCCGGAACCGGTTGTATGCATTTTTGATGTAGGACTGCAGATCGTAGTCGCTCGCGAATTTGGTGAACGTGTATGAGGGGCGATAAAGCCGCATGAAACTGTCCAGTTCTTGTCCGGTGAGCAGGGTCAGCCGCCGTACCAGCGTTTTGCTGAAGCGGTAATCGATAAACTTGTCCTGCTCCTGCTCAATGAGCCGACGCTGGAATCCTTCCAAGCTGCGGTTCCTCCTGAAGCGGAACATATTGACGATTTCGTTCAGGTCGAATCCGATACCGGCGCCATACTGTGCCGGAGCCACTTTCAGTTTGGGTTTTTGGTAATTGAATACCTTGGCATAATCTGCGCGATTCTGCAGGGAGTCCTGCCGGTAATTGCGGGGCCGGATCTTCACCTCTTTCAATGTGGGGATATTGATCAGGAGCGAGATGTCGAATTGCAGGGGCGTAGTGATACGCACTACGGGAAATTTGATCGTGGGCTTCCCCAAATAACTGAACCAGATGGAGTCGCGTTCGCTGACTTCGATCTCATACTGCCCCTCGCCATTGGTGACGGTACCGGTTCCGGAGGTACTGATCACGCTCACCGCTTCCAGGGGGTAATTGCGGGTGCTGTCGTACACCGTTCCGCGGACGCGGTAGGTTTGTCCGGATGCCCGGATGCCACATAGCAGCATCACCAGGAATAGGAGTGGCAGGTGTCGGCGCGGGCGCATCAGCTTTTATTAACCAGTTCCCGGATGATCCGTGGATAGTGTTCGTGTTCCAGGGCCTGTATTCGTTTGGCCAGGGTTTCGGGACTGTCATCGGGATGTACCGGGCAGGCCACCTGAAACACGGGGGCTCCGTGGTCGTATTGCTCGTCCACATAGTGGATCGTGATGCCGCTCTCGGTTTCCCGGTTTTGAAGTACTGCCTCATGTACATGGTGACCGTACATTCCCTTCCCTCCGTATTTCGGGAGCAGGGCCGGGTGGATATTGAGGATGCGGCCGGGGTAGGCTTCCACGAGGTACGGGGGTAATTTCCAGAGAAAGCCCGCGAGCACGATCCAGTCAATCGCAGCATCTCGCAAATCATTGATATACATTTGATTATGCACAAATGCTCCGCGTTCCAGCAGCAGCAGGGGGATTCCGGCCTCCCGGGCGATAGCGGTCACTCCGGCCAACGGGTTGTTACAGGCCACCAGGGCGACGGTATAGCCCGATCCGGGCTGCCGGGAGTCTTCGATGATCTTTTTGGCATTCGAGCCCGATCCGGAGGCGAAGACGGCGATCTTTTTCACCGGACAAAGATAAGCGGGTGGGGCTCAGCCTTTTTTTTGGGTGCCGATACCCATGCGCTGGCCGATCTTGGCGATGTAATTCCGGAAGAACGGGAACTGTCCGAAGGGGATGCTGACCAGCAGCACGGAGAGTGGCCAGAGGATCGTGATCAACAGGATATAGAGGACCGACCACAGCCAGTCTTCCCCAATGGCGGCGAGGTTCATGATCTTCTTCCCCACAAAGCCAGTCAGTGAGCCGCCGATGGCGAAGGTGCAAAGGATCAGTGTCAGCTGCCAGCCGTTGACCTTCCATTTTTTTTGGAGTCGTTCGAGCATGAGATGGACGCCTATCGCTTGTGAAGCGAGCGGGGTGCAAAAGTCAGGAAAAATCACGCAGCAGTCCCTCAAATATTCTGTTCCTGTTAAAGGAAATCGGGGTCCTGACAGGGGAATGACAAACAGTTTTTCAGGGGTAGTGAAAACTGGTCCGAAGCCACTGACTTGCAAAGCAGTAGCAGGTTAAAAAAAACTTAAATGACTTGTATTTTTGAAGGCTTCCTGGCTTACTTTTGCGGCTGGTAAATGGATTTTATCCACAACTCCTGAATCGTCCCTGCTATGATCCCCTGTAAACCGTCCGTTCACAGAAGTCGTTTCCTCCTTTTTTGTTTCCTGTTTATCTCCGCCCTGTCCCTTCGCGCCGCCGACATCCCTGCCGGTAAGGCATTGTTCGCGGGCAAGTGTGCAAGCTGCCACAACATCTTCAAGGACCTTGCAGGTCCGGCCCTGATGAAACTGGAGGAGCGCCACAAATGGGCCGATCACAACGAATTGCTCAAGTGGGTCAACAATCCCGGGGGGTATATGGCCAACGATGCCTACACGCAGGGCCTCAAGGCCAAGTACGGGTCCCTGATGACCGGATTCCCTGATCTGAAATTGAAAGATGTCGATGATATCGTAGCCTACATAAATGACGAGGTGGCGAAGAAAGAAGCCGGCCCTGTGGCCGTTGCCGGAGGCGGAGGAGCCGCGTCGGACCGCTCCAATCAGAATGCCATCATCTTCGGCGTGATCTCCCTGATCCTGGCCATTGTCGCCTTCATATTGATGCAGGTGAACAGCAACCTGAAAAAAATGAGCGATGATGCCGAGGGCATCGTTCGTCCCGAGCCGGTACCCTTTTACCGAAACAAGGCCTATATTGCCCTGCTCGCCTTGCTGTTCTTCGTGGTCGGCGGCTATTATGTTACCAAAGGGGCGATCGGCCTTGGTCGGCAAACGAATTACCAGCCTGTGCAGCCCATCTACTACTCGCACAAGGTACATGCCGGGATCAACCAGATCAGTTGCCTGTATTGCCACGGCTCCGCCTGGGACAGCAAACATGCCGCCATCCCTTCGGTGAACGTGTGCATGAACTGCCACAAGGCCATCAACGCCTACGAAAAAGGCCCCAAGCTGTACGATGAGGACGGTAAGGAGATCGACGGTACGGCCGAGATCGCCAAGCTTTATGAATATGCCGGCTTCGACCCGAAGAACGCCAATCAGTGGGATCCCTCGAAGGCCAAGCCCATCGAGTGGGTGAAGATCCACAACCTCCCCGACCACGTGTACTTCAATCACTCCCAGCACGTGCGTGCCGGAAAGGTGCAGTGCCAGAGCTGCCATGGCGAGATCACGGCCATGGGCGAGGTGAAGCAGGTGTCCGACCTGAGCATGGGCTGGTGCGTGAACTGCCACCGTGAGACCAAGGTGGATTTCAACTACACCGAGGGCAAGGGGAATCAATTCTATAGCATCTACGAGAAGTTCCATAATGATTTCAAGAAGGGTAAAATGGACAGCGTGACCGTCGCCGACATCGGCGGTCTCGAGTGCCAGAAGTGCCATTATTGATCGGAACTCTCGGAATGAGAACCCTATTTTTTAACCGGCTCCGGAGCGTGAATGGATGTGAGAAGGAAACCCGGAGTATAAAGATCCCCGCAGGGGTTTTTGGGTATTATGAGCAAAACGTACTGGCAGCATTTCGCAGAAGTAAATGACCCGGAGAATCTCGGCAAGTTCTCACAGGATGAATTCCAGGAGTCGCTTCCCTTCGAGGATATCGAAGCGAATGGCCTCACGGATGCCACATCGCCCCGGCGCGATTTCCTGAAATACCTGGGCTTCAGTACGGCAGCCGCTACTCTCGCCGCCAGCTGTAAGGTGCCGGTCCGCAAGGCCATACCGTACGCCAACAAGCCGGAGAACCTCGTTCCCGGCGTGGCCAAATTTTATGCTACGACCTATGTACAGGACGGGGACGTGGTGCCGGTGGTCGCCAAGGTTCGCGACGGCCGTCCCATCAAGATCGAAGGGAATACCCTTTGTACCACTACCGGTGGCGGTACTTCGGCACGGGTGCAGGCCTCTGTGCTGGACCTCTATGACATGTACCGCACCCGCTTCCCGATGCACCGGGTGAACGACCGCTTCGAGGAAGTGCCGACCTTCGAACAACTCGATAAAATGGTCGGGGACGCGATCCGCGCCGCCGGCGGATCGATGGTGTTGCTCACCTCCACACTGGTGTCACCCTCTACGCGCGAACTCATCGCCCGTTTCCCGGCCATCAAGCATGTGCAGTACGATGCCGTTTCCTACAGCGGGATGCTTCTGGCCAATGAAGCCAGCGGGTTTGGCAGGCGTCTGCCGGGCTATCGCTTCGAAGCGGCCAAGGTCATCGTGAGTCTCGGTGCCGATTTTCTGGGCACCTGGCTGAGCCCTGTCGCCTTCGCCCGCGGGTATGCACAGGGACGCCGCATCGACGAGAAGAATCCCTCGATGAGCAAACATTACCAGTTCGAGAGCACGCTCAGCATGACCGGCTCCAATGCCGACGAGCGTTACATACACCGTCCTTCCGAGACCGGTGCCGTGGCCATGGCCCTGCTCAATGTGCTGCGGGGTGCGGACAGCGGTATCGCCGATGCCAAGTTGAAGGCCGGTATCATCAAGGCGGCGGCCGACTTGAAGGCGCAGGCCGGAGCGGCCCTCGTGGTCTGCGGCAGCAACGATAAGAACATCCAGTGCATCGTCAACGCCATCAACAACGCGATCGGCGCGTATGGCAAGACCATCGACTGGGGCCTAACGGTTCCCTATCGTCAGGGAATCGACAGCGAAATGAACGATCTCATCGCACAGATGGAGGCGGGTGCAGTAGGCAGCCTCTTTATATATGGTGCCAATCCGGCCTATACCCATCCGCAGGCCGATCGTTTCAAGGCGGCCCTGAAAAAAGTGAAGGTATCCGTTTCATTCAATGAGAAGATGGACGAGACCACCGAATGCTGCCAGTACGCCATACCGGCCCCCCACTACCTTGAGAGCTGGGGCGATGCGGAGGTCAGCACCGGTTGTATCAGTTTCATTCAGCCCACGATCTACCCGCTTTTCAAGACACGGGCCTTCCAGACCTCGCTCCTGCGCTGGAACGGAGATGAAAGTGACTACGAAACCTATTTCCGTTCGTATTGGTCCGACAAGATGGGATCTGAAGCCGCTTGGAACAAGGTGCTGCAGGATGGTATTTACCAACCATCTGCTCCTGCTGTTTCCGCAGGTTCCTATTCCGGCAGCGGACTGGACGCTGCCCTGGCGGCCGTTTCCTCCGCAAAGAAAGTAACAGGCACGGAGCTGGTGCTCTACCAGAAGGTGTCCATCGGAACGGGCTCTCAGGCCGGCAACCCCTGGCTGCAGGAGCTACCCGACCCGGTTTCCAAGGCGACCTGGGACAACTATGCGATTATATCGATCAAGAAAGCCGAAGAGTTGGGGATCAAACTCAACTCCGATTATGAATATTATCCGGAAAAGCCGGTCATCGAACTGGCTGTTGGCAATAAGAAAATCGAGATCCCTGTGCTGGTATTCCCCGGCATCCAGGCCGATACCATCGCCGTGGCGCTCGGGTACGGCCGCCATGCGGCATTGGGTGTTACGGCAGCGGGTGTGGGACAGAACAGCTATCCGTTCGCGACATTCAATGGCAATACCATCGAGTATCAGGCTTCCGGTGTGACCATTACCAATCTGAACAAAAAGTACAAGATCGCCCAAACGCAGAAGCACAATTCTTACGAGCACCGCAAGGAAGTGGTGCGTGAGACCACGCTGGCCTCTTTCAAGAAACACCCCGATGTGATACCGGCCTTCAGCCAGCATCTGTCGGAAGCCTTCTATAACAAGTCGGGAGGTAATTTCCGCGGCAACGCCACCTTGTATCCGGACCCCAGCCGCCGGGAGAACGAGATCCACTGGGGAATGAGCATCGACATGAATGCGTGCAACGGCTGTGGCGCCTGCGTGGTGGCCTGTCATGCTGAGAACAACGTTCCGGTGGTGGGCAAGCGTGAGGTACTGCGTTATCATGATATGCACTGGCTGCGCATTGACCGTTACTTCGTTTCCGATGATAAAAACCCCGATGACCTCAAGGCCGTCGTATTCCAGCCCATGATGTGTCAGCACTGCGACAACGCACCCTGCGAGAATGTGTGTCCGGTGGCCGCCACCAACCACAGCTCCGAAGGGCTGAACCAGATGACCTATAACCGTTGTATCGGGACCCGCTACTGCGCCAATAACTGTCCGTATAAAGTGCGCCGGTTCAACTGGGCTGATTATACCGGTGCAGACAGCTTTCCCAATAACCGCGATCAAAAGCTGGTGGGCAAGCTCGACAGCGTGATCGAGCAGATGAACGATGACCTGACCCGCATGGTGCTGAATCCCGATGTGACGGTCCGCTCCCGCGGTGTCATCGAAAAATGTTCCTTCTGCGTGCAGCGCCTGCAGGCGGCCAAACTGGATGCCAAAAAAGAGAACCGCATCCCCCGGGATGGCGATGCCAAGACAGCCTGTCAAACCGCCTGTCCCACCAACGCCATCGTGTTCGGGAATGTACTCGACAAGGAAAGTGGCGTGGCCAAGGCCCGTACGGAGAACAAGCAGCGCAGCTTCCAGGTACTGGAGCAGCTGCACGTGCTTCCCAATGTGACCTATATGGCCAAGATTCGCAATACCGAAGAGGAAGACGCACACTGGGCGGGATCACATGCTGCCGAAGGGCACGGAACGGAGCACAAGACCGAGGTAACCGAGCCGGCACATGGGGGCGGGCATTGATCCGATGAACCACTGAAACCGATTAATTGGACCTTTTATAACCGACTATGGCATTACTCAGATACGAATCACAGGTACGACCGCCGCTGGTGGAAGGCAACAAGGATTACCACCAGGTCACGGAAGACATCTGCCGTCCGGTGGAAGCCCGCCCCTCCCGTTCGTGGTGGATCGGATTTCTGATCTCGGCCGGTCTGTTGGCCTTCGGGATCCTCTCGGTGACCATGGAAGTGATCTATGGTACGGGGCAGTGGAACCTGAACCGAACCGTCGGCTGGGGCTGGGATATCACCAACTTCGTCTGGTGGGTCGGTATCGGTCATGCCGGTACCCTGATCTCGGCGATCCTGCTGCTGTTCCGTCAGGGGTGGCGCACGGGGGTGAACCGGGCCGCCGAGGCCATGACCATTTTCGCGGTGATGTGTGCCGGTCAGTTTCCCATCTGGCATATGGGCCGGGTGTGGAATGCCTTCTTCGTGCTGCCGTATCCCAATACGCGCGGTCCGTTGTGGGTGAACTTCAACTCGCCCCTTCTTTGGGATGTATTTGCCATTTCGACCTACTTCACCGTATCGCTCCTTTTCTGGTATTCGGGATTGATCCCCGATCTGGCCACCCTTCGTGACCGCGCCAAAAAGAAGTGGAGCAAGATGTTCTACGGGATCGCCGCCTTCGGGTGGACAGGCAGTACCAAGCACTGGCAGCGTCATGAGGCGCTCTCGTTGGTATTGGCCGGCCTGAGTACGCCGCTGGTACTCTCCGTGCATACGATCGTATCCTTCGACTTCGCCACTTCGGTCGTTCCGGGTTGGCACACAACCATCTTCCCGCCCTATTTCGTGGCCGGTGCTATCTTCTCCGGGTTTGCCATGGTGCAGACCCTGCTGGTGGTGACCCGCAAAGTGCTGGGGCTGGAGGAATACATCACCATCGAACACATCGATGTGATGAACAAAGTGATCGTGCTCACGGGATCCATCGTGGGGATCGCCTACCTGACCGAATTGTTCATGGCCTGGTATTCGGCCGTTGAATACGAGAACTTCGCTTTCTTCGAGAACCGACTCAACCTGAACAGTCCCTATGGCTGGAGCTACTGGATCATGATGGGTTGCAATGTGCTGTCGCCCCAGATTTTCTGGGTACGGAAGATGCGCCGCAACCTGGTGGTCACGTTCTTCATGTCCATCCTGGTCAACATCGGTATGTGGTTTGAGCGTTTCGTGATCATCGTGACGTCGATCTACCGCGACTACCTTCCCAGTGCCTGGAGTACCTATTATACGCCTACGATCTGGGAGGTGGGCTTCTACCTCGGGACCTTCGGTCTGTTCTTCACCTGTTACTTCCTGTTCGCCAAGTTCTTCCCGGTGATCGCTATCGCCGAGATCAAGCATATCCTGAAACGGAGCGGTGACGGGTACAAGTCGAAGATGGACCAACTGGAGCACGAGAGTACCGATGAATTCATCACCAAACACGGGCACGACCACGGCGCGTAACTAGCATTAACACGAACATCAATACAATGGCTGTAAAAAAATTCATCACCGGAAACTTCTACGACGAGGCGGTCCTCTTCCCCGCAGTGAAAAAAACGCGGCGGGCGGGCTACCGGATCCATGATGTGTTCACGCCCTTTCCGATCCACGGGCTGGACAAGATCATGGGCCTCCGCGACACGAGCCTGCATACGGCCGGGTTCATCTACGGGATCACCGGTACGGCGACGGCGATCGGCTTCATCACCTGGGCCCTGACCGTGGACTGGCGGATCAACTTCGGCGGCAAGCCCTTCTTCTCGCTGCCGGCATGGATCCCCATCATGTTCGAACTTACCGTGCTTTTCGCTGCCGTGGGGATGGTGCTCACATTCTGTTATCTCTGTCAGCTCGCCCCCGGGGTGAAGAAGGACCACTTCAACCTCCGCTCCACCGACGACACCTTCGTGATGGTACTGGAGTGCACGGACAAGACCAATGAGGCGGAGGCGCTCAAGTTTCTGGAGAGTGTCGGGGCCGTTGATGTACAGATACAGTACAAGGAGACCGGCTGGTGGTTGGGCCGATACGACCGCGAGACAAAACGATTTGAAAAGAAAATACCGGAGACGGTAGCTTAATAAAAAAGTGTAGCGATGATGCGAATCACCTGGATCCTGGCCGGTCTGACAGCCTTCGTGCTGTTCAGCAGTTGCAATAAAGTGCGCCGCAGCCCCGGCCGTGCGTATATGCCCGATATGGCCTATAGCCGGGCGTACGAGACCTATGCCTCCACCGAGGACCTGCGGAACAAAGGGGTTCAATACACCGCGATGCCGGTGTCGGGCACCGTGGCCCGAGGCGACATGTCCTGGAGCTATCCTTATGCCAACGATTCGGCGGGGTATGTGAACTCCCGGACTGTAACGAATCCGCTGCCGGCCCTTGATTCCGCACAGCGCGTGGAGACGGAGCGGCTGTACCTGATCAACTGTGCGATCTGCCACGGGGTGAAACTCGATGGCAACGGGCCGTTGTGGAAGGGTGGTGATGGTCCGTATCCTGCGGCACCGCGTAACCTCATCACCGACCCGGTGGCCACAGAGATGGCGGATGGCACGATGTTCCATTCCCTAACATACGGGAAGAATACCATGGGAAGCTACGCCTCGCAGCTCAACACGGAGCAGCGCTGGATGATCGTGCATTATATCAATGAAAAGCAAGCTGCCGCTGCAGCGGCCCCGGCCGATTCGACCAAGGCCCCGAAATAATTTGTTAGACCTTCTAAACGAAGCATGATGACACTCAGGGACACGTTCACGGTACCAAAACGCTACAACCAGATTGCCATGGGCCTCATGCTCATTGGCCTTTTGGCCATCGTTGGCCTGTATATTAATTACGGGTCCAAGTCCGACCCCCATGTCCAGGCCCGGTTCTGGGCCTCCCTGCTTCAGAACAGCGTTTTTTTCCTGCTGGTAGTGAACGCATCGATGTTCTTCATCTGTGCCACCACCCTGGCCTGGGGCGGCTGGCAGATGTCCTTCCGCCGTGTACCGGAGGCCATCGCAGCCTGTGTGCCCGTCATCGGCGTGCTGACCCTCGTGATCCTGATGGCCATCGTTTTCGGTGGCAATCATGTCATTTACCACTGGACCGATGCCGAACACGTGAAGCACGATCCCATCCTCAACTTCAAGAAGGGATTCCTGAACAAGGGTTTCTTCGCCGTGGTTTCGGTACTGACCGTCGCTCTCTGGTCTTTTCTGGGCCGGAAGATGCGCCAGCTGTCGTACCGGCTCGACAAGAATCCGCTTCCCTCTAACGAGGCCGCCAAGAAGTACATGTGGAACAATACGGTCTGGGCCGCCCTTTTCATGATCGTATTCGCCCTTACCGTGATGTCATCGGTTCCCTGGCTGTGGCTGATGAGCATCGATGCGCACTGGTACAGCACCATGTACAGCTGGTACACTTTTGCCAGCACCTGGGTATCCGGGATCGCCCTGATCACCCTGTTCGTGGTATACCTGAAAAACAACAACTACCTCGAGCTCACCAATGAGGAGCACCTGCACGACCTCGGCAAGTTCATGTTCGCCTTTTCGGTGTTCTGGACCTACCTGTGGTTCTCCCAGTTCATGCTCATCTGGTACGCCAATATCCCGGAGGAGACTACGTATTTCGCACCGCGGGCCCAAGGCATTTACAAGGGTATATTCTGGCTGATGTTCCTGATCAATTTCATAGCGCCGTTGCTGATCCTGATGCGGCGCAGCTCGAAGCGTAACTATTCCACGATCACGTTCATGTCCCTCCTGATCATTTTTGGTCACTGGCTGGACTTCTTCCAAATGGTGTTCCCGGGCACGTCTCCGGATCATGTGCCCACCTTATTGTATGATTTCGGCGTGGCACTTGGCTTCGTGGGACTGATCCTTTTCGTGACCGGTCGGGCCCTCAGCCGCAATACACTGATCGCCCGGAACCATCCTCTCATCAAGGAAAGCGTGATCCACCATACCTGATGGGGCGGATCAAAAAACAACAATGACTATCATCCAATCGAGTCGTATATGCAAACATTCTTCATCGTAGCGATCTTGGCCCTGGGATTTCTGATCGTCTTTCAGATCTCCAAGGCCAGTGAGTATGTAGCCGTGTTGCGCGGGCTGGAGAACGCCCGGAAGCAGTCGAACCGGATCAACGCCTTCCTGCTGTTGGCGTTCCTGGTCCTCGGCCTGATCGGTGTATATTATTGCAATGAACAGCTGAAGGGCAAGATCCTGGGGGCGCCGGCATCCGATCACGGCGTGCTGATCGACCGCATGCTGTACATCACACTGGCCATCACCTTCATCGTGTTCCTAATCACCCAGATCGCCCTGTTCTGGTTCTCCTTCAAGTACCAGGAGTCCGACAAGCGCAAAGCCTTCTACTATCCGCATAACAACAAACTGGAACTGATCTGGACCGTGATCCCTGCGATCGCCCTCACCGTGCTGGTCGGCTTCGGCCTGTTCTACTGGTTCAAGATCACAGGCAAGGCGCCCAAGAACGCCATGGAAGTGGAAGTGGTCGGGAGCCAGTTCAAGTGGGAGTTCCGTTATCCGGGCAAGGACGGCATCTTCGGTAAAAAATATTACAAGGCCACCAATGACGCGCAGGCGAACCCCCTGGGCCAGCTCTGGGACGATCCTGCCAATCACGACGATATCTATGTAGCCGGCGATGCGCTCCACCTGGTGGTCGGAAAGCCTGTCAAAATGATCATCGGGGCCAAGGACGTGATCCATGATGTCGGGCTGGTGCATTTCCGAATGAAGATGGACGCCGTACCCGGTACACCCACGACCATGTGGTTCACGCCCACGAAGACCACCAAGCAGATGATAAAGGAGACCGGTAACAAGGACTTCGTGTTCGAGATCTCCTGTGATCAGATGTGCGGAAAGGGTCACACGGGCATGCGCGGCACGATCGTCGTGGAGACACAGGAGGAGTTTGATGCCTGGATGGCCGGAAAGAAGCCCCAGTATTGGGCAGCCTTCCCCGAAAAGGACCCTGCGATGAAAAAGGACAGCACCGCACCCAAGCCGATAGCGGCCGTAACAGGTAATTGAACGTACTGAAACAAAAAAATCCAACACAACGCGGCAGATGCCGCAGAAAACCAGAAATAAAATGAGCAACGCAATGAATGTTCAGCAGGAAGTGGTCATGATGCCCGGCGCTCATCAAGATGCGCACCACGGGCATCACCACCAGGAGTCGTTTATTTCGAAGTATATCTTCAGTATGGACCATAAGACGATCGGGAAGCAGTTCCTGATCACCGGGATCATCTGGGCCATCATTGGCGGACTGTTCTCCGTTCTGTTCCGCCTGCAGCTCGGTTATCCCGACCAGTCGTTCCCCATCCTGGAGACCGTGTTCGGCAAGTGGGCCAAAGGTGGCCAGATCCAGCCCGAGTTCTATTATGCATTGGTGACCATGCACGGTACC
>JBJOMF010000269.1:0-12181 GCA_046052505.1 Bacteroidota bacterium
GCGCGGCAATGTCATCAACTTCCTCGATGGCGACTCCCTCTCCCTCGCCAGCTACGGCTATGGTGTCACTACGATGATCCACACCGAAAAGTCGAAAGTGTACAAGGGCGGAAGCTGGAACGACCGCGCCTACTGGCTGACTCCCGGATCACGCCGCTTTCTCGAGGAGGACCAGTCTCTCAGTACCCTCGGTTTCCGCTGCGCCATGAACCGCATGGGTAGTCCAGAAGGCAACGGGCGCAAGACCGGACAGCACTACAAAACACGCCGTCAGAAGCGCTGATCCACCTGAACGAATTATAATTAAGAAACCCTGGCTCCGGCCGGGGTTTCTTATTCGGGTACGGTACATTTGTCCCATGCAGACGGCCGAGCTTTACTCCCTATACCGGGAACATCCCGCTGTGCAGACCGACACCCGCAAGCTCCGCGCGGGCGACCTTTTTTTCGCACTGCGCGGAGACCGTTACAACGGCAATGCGTTCGCGGCGGCCGCTCTCGATGCCGGAGCCGCGTATGCCGTGATCGACGACCCGGCCGTTGCCGTTCCCGGACGCACCATTCTGGTACCCGATGTGCTGAAATGCCTGCAGGACCTGGCCCGCTACCACCGGCTGCAGTTCTTTATACCCTTTTTGGCCATCACCGGCAGCAACGGGAAGACGACCACCAAGGAACTGATCCACGCCGTACTCTCAACAACGTTCCGCACCTATACCACCCAGGGCAACCTGAACAACCATATCGGTGTGCCGCTGACACTGCTGGGTATACGACCCGATGCCGGAATCGCCGTTATCGAAATGGGCGCCAACCACCAAAAAGAGATCGCCTCCTATTGCAACTATGCCCTGCCCTCACACGGACTCATCACCAATTGCGGGAAGGCCCACCTGGAAGGGTTTGGTGGCGTGGAGGGGGTGCGCAAGGGCAAGGGCGAGTTGTATGACCACATACGAGCTTATGGGGGAACGGTCTTTGTGATGTCGGACTACGATTACTTGCGCGAGATGAGCCGCGGTATTCCCCATTGCTACACCTACGGTACACAGGATGCGCAGGTTACGGGCCATATCGTGGAAAGCGAACCCTTCCTTACTGTTCAGATCACGGGTGGCAGTGACGCCGGGCTGATACGCACCCGACTGGTCGGCAGCTATAATCTGCCCAATGTACTGGCCGCCGTGGCGGTGGGTCAGTACTTCGGCGTGCCGGCAGCCGCGCAAAAGGATGCTATCGAAGCCTACCAGCCCTCCAACAACCGGTCGCAGCTGCTGATCCGCGGAACCCATACCATCATCCTGGACGCCTACAACGCCAACCCCAGCAGCATGCGGCTGGCCGTGGAGAATTTTGCAGCACTCCCCGCCCGCAGCAAGGTACTCGTACTCGGCGCCATGGCCGAACTGGGGGATGCCACCGCCCAGGAACACCGTGAGATCCTCGCCCTGATCCGCTCCCATTCCTGGCAGCATGTACTCCTCGTCGGAGCGGCCTGGCCACAAGAGGAGAAAGACATCTTGTATTTCGGGACCGCCGCAGCCGCAGCCGACTGGCTGCGCACTTCTAACCTGAACGATACCTATTTCCTGGTGAAAGGCAGCCGCAGCACTCAAATGGAAACCGTACTGGACGCCCTATCATAACCGACTATGGACTGGAAAAAACAATTTCCGGGTTTCGAGCCCGAACTGATCGAATGGATCGAGAAGGAAGCCGTACACCGGAGCTTCCCGGCCGGAGACGTGCTCATGCGAACCGGCCAGTATATCAAGTCGACCGTACTGGTGCTGAAGGGTCGCATCAAGATCTATCGGGAAAATCCGGAAGGCGGTGAGTTTCTGATGTACTATATCGGACCCGGACAGGCCTGCGCCGTATCGATGATCTGCGCCATCCAATCACAGACCAGCGAGATCATGGCGCTTGCCGAGGAGGATACTGAGGTTCTGATGATACCCGTACACCTGATGGACGACTTGATGAAAAAATTCCGGGGCTGGTACCAGTTCGTGATCCAGACCTACCGCACCCGGTTCGAGGAGTTGCTCACCGTGGTCGACCATATCGCCTTCCGCAATATGGATGAGCGGCTCGAGTTCTACCTCAAGCGCCACGTCAGCCAAACGGGCAAAAAGACCATCGAGCTCTCCCACCAACAGATCGCAGACGACCTCAACAGCTCCCGCGAGGTGATCTCCCGGCTGCTCAAGAAAATGGAACAGCAGAAGCTGCTGCGGCTGCATCGAAACCTGATCGAGCTGACCTGAGCCCGGATGTGATATTCGTCACGTTCCAGCCATCGAAACGCCGGCATCTTTGCAAAAACGAAGGCATGGAACTACTGGAAATAATAGGTTACCTGGCCTCCCTCCTGATCGGCATCTCTCTGGGACTTATCGGTGGCGGCGGCTCCATCCTCACCGTGCCGGTGCTGGTATACTTGTTTCAGGTGGATACGGAACCGGCCACCGCCTACTCCCTGTTCATCGTGGGTATATCCAGCCTCGTCGGTGCCTGGCCCAAGTTCCGCAGCGGACAGGTGGATCTGCGCACGGCCCTGATCTTCGGGATCCCATCGATCGCAGCGGTCTGGGCCACCCGTAAATTCATCGTTCCGGCCATCCCGCACGACGTGTTCACGATCGGCGGATTCACGGTTACGAAAAGCATCCTGATGATGGTGCTCTTCGCCATCCTGATGCTGTTCGCCTCCGTGTCGATGATCCGGGACAGACAACCCGTTTCGGATCGAGACAAGGGTCCGCAGCAGTTCAACTACCCTGTGATCCTGCTGGAAGGCGCGGTCGTCGGCCTGCTCACCGGACTGGTCGGTGCCGGCGGCGGCTTCCTCATCATTCCCGCCCTCGTACTGCTGAGCAACCTGCCGATGAAACAGGCCGTGGGCACTTCCCTGCTCATCATCGCTGCCAAATCGCTGATCGGGTTCACGGGCGACCTCAGCAACTATGCGATGGACTGGCCCCTGCTGGGCAAGGTCGCCGCTCTTGCGATCGCCGGGATCTTCGTAGGCGATCGCCTCAGCCGCCGCGTCGAGACCGACCGGCTGAAGAAGGGATTCGGCTGGTTTGTACTGGTCATGGGCCTGTACATCATCGCCCGGGAACTGTTCTTCCCCGTGGGTGGCCATTGACGGTGACGAGAGTCACTCTCGGAGCCTGAGAAGCTTTCCATCTTTGCATCCGTAACGTTAAATACCTGACACATGAAAATCGAACAGATCTACACCGGTTGCCTGGCACAGGGCGCCTACTACATTGAGAGCAACGGCGAGGCCGCCGTGATCGACCCGCTGCGTGAGGTGCAGCCGTACATCCAAAAAGCGGAACGCAATCAAGCCCGCATCAAATATGTATTCGAAACGCATTTCCATGCCGATTTCGTGAGCGGCCACCTCGATCTCAGCCGAAAGACCGGAGCACCGATCGTGTACGGCCCGATGGCCAACCCCGCATTCGAGGCGATCATCGCCCAAGACGGTCAGGCATTTCAGATCGGTGCTATCACACTGGTGGCCCTGCACACACCGGGCCACACGATGGAAAGTACCTGCTACCTGCTCCGCGATCCGGAAGGCAAGGACGTGGCCCTGTTCTCCGGCGACACCCTGTTCATCGGTGATGTGGGACGGCCGGACCTGGCGCAAAAAGTAGCCGACGACCTCACACAGGAAAAACTAGCCGGTCACCTCTTTGACTCCCTCCGCAACAAGATCATGCCCCTGGCCGATGACATCACCGTATATCCTGCCCATGGGGCCGGAAGCGCCTGCGGCAAGAACATGAGCAAAGAAACGACCGACACCCTTGGCAACCAGAAACGAACGAACTACGCCCTGCGGCCCGATATGACCAAGGCTGAATTCATCAAGGAAGTGACCACGGGTCTCGTAGCACCCCCGGCCTATTTCCCGCTGAACGTGATGATGAACATCGAAGGGTATGAGAGCATCGACCAGGTACTGCAGCGCGGCCAGCACGCCCTGAGCCCGGACGCCTTCGAGACCGCAGCCAACGAAACAGGGGCGCTCATCCTCGATACCCGCGACCCGCAGACCTTTACCAAGGGATTCGTACCGAATGCCATCAATATCGGCATCGACGGGCAATTCGCGCCCTGGGTCGGCGCCATGATACCGGATATCAAACAGGAGATCCTCCTGGTGACAGACGAAGGCCGTGAAGAGGAAGTGATCACCCGCCTCGCCCGGGTGGGCTACGACCATACGATCGGCTACCTCAAGGGTGGATTCCGGTCCTGGCAGGAAGCCGGAAAGGAGACCGACCAGATCCGGTCCATAACAGCCGCAGAACTGGCGACCCTCGGGAATGAGGGACCGATCGCGATCCTGGACGTGCGCAAGAACAGCGAGTACCGCAGTGAGCATGTGGTAGATGCCCAGAACACGCCGCTCGACTTCATCAACGACAGCATGGCATCGATCGACAAGGACAAGACCTACTATGTGCACTGCGCCGGCGGATACCGTTCCATGATCTTCAACTCGATCCTGCGCGCCCGCGGCTATGATAAACTCATCGATGTGAAAGGCGGCTTCAAGGCGATCAAGGAGAACGGACAACTCCCCGTGACCGAGTACGTGTGCCCGACCACCCTGCTGTAAAAAGAATCATCATGAACGCCCTCAAGGAATTACTGAAAAACCCGTCCACCACGGTGGTGGACGTACGAAGCCCCTGGGAATATGAATCCGGACATATTCCCGGGGCGCTCAACATCCCGGTGGAAACGGTGGCCCAGGAGCTGCCGGCCTTTCGGGCCTTCAAAGGACCCATTGTCCTGTACTGCCGCAGTGGTAACCGGAGCGGGATGGCAACGACCCTGCTGAAACAACACGGACTGACCAACGTCCACAACGGCGGCAGTTATGATGACATGCAATCTTTCCTGCGTTGACCCCGGACCATTCCCGAAACCCATCCACAACACCCAAGCCCCCCAGACCATGCAACGAACCACCTCCCGATATGCCTACAGTATCCTGCTGACATTGCTGCTCTCCGCACTGACGGGCATCGCTGCCGCACGATCCGCGGATACGACCGGCGGCAAAGTCATTTCCCAGAAAAAATTCGAGCGGCTGATGAAAAAGAAGAATACAGTGGTTCTGGATGTGCGCACACCCGGAGAATACCGGGACGGACATATCCCGGGCGCCCTGCTCATCGATGTGTTGCAGCCAGAGGCCTTTAAGGCCAAAGCGGCCGAACTCGACCGTACCAACCGATACCTCGTATACTGCAAGAGTGGCCGGCGCAGTCATCAGGCTACTGTCATCCTGCGACAGATGGGATTTCAAGACCTGTATGACCTGGCGGGCGGCTTCAGCGCCTGGACCGGAACAAAGGAACCATGATCCCGTCTGGTCCGCATCGGCACACAGGTTCCATGAACCGATCTCGGCTTCTGGCCCTTTGCCTCGCCGCTTCCTTCGTATCGTCGGCACAGCACCAGGAGGTCGATGAAAAACCAGCCTTGTGGCAGGCAAAGGAGTCCGTCTCGGACACCGGCTCCCTCCTGTCCGCCTTCCGTCGCGGACGGACCACCGGCCATTTCAGGTATTTTTTCATGGCCACCGACAATGCTCCGGGTCTATCCAACCCGTATGCCCATGCCCTGGGTGGCGGGATCAAGATGGAGACCGCCCGTTTCCGCCGGTTCCAACTCGGCATCAGCGGCTTCTTCGTATTCAATGTCGGTTCGTCGGACCTGGCAGCCCCCGATCCGCTGACCGGACAGAAGAACCGGTATGAGACCGGTCTGTTCGATATCCAAGACCCTGCGAACCGCACCAACATCGACCGTCTCGAGGAATTGTACCTGCGGTATCACCTGCACAAAGGCACCCTCACCCTGGGACGGCAGTTGCTGAACACCCCCTTCCTCAACCTGCAGGATGGCCGCATGCGCCCGACCGTGGTCGATGGCATCTGGGCAGACCTTCGTATAAAAAAAAATGGACGGCTGCAGGCCGGATTCATACACCGCATCTCACCGCGCAGCACCGTCAGTTGGTTCAGTATCGAACGGTCGGTCGGAGTATATCCCACGGGGGTGACCGAAACAGGCAGCCCCTCCGGCTATGCAGGACGATTGCAAAGCAGGGGCATCCTGCTGGCCGGCTACAGCATGCGGCCCACCGCCGGCTGGACCATTCAGGTCTGGGATCAATTTGCCGAGAACCTGTTCAACACCCTGCTAATACAGGCAGACCGCCGATGGCCTTCGGGGCAGGAACGTCAATGGACCGCAGGACTTCAGGTTGTCCGTCAGGATGCGGTACATGACGGGGGCCATCCTGATCCGGAGCTTACCTATTTTCGGAAAGGCGGAAAAACGTGGGTGATCGGACTCCGTGCAGGCCGCCGAACCGAGCGGTCGGAGCTGTCCCTGAACTATACCCGGATCACGGCACACGGCCGCTACCTCATGCCCCGGGAGTGGGGACGAGACCCTTTCTTCACCTTTCTGCCACGCGAACGCAATGAGGGCCTCGGCGATCTTCATGCCTGGGTGCTGAAGGGTACGCATAAACTCACCAAGACACCCATTGACCTGGGGGCTGCAGCCGGTGTTTACCGCCTGCCGGAACTGACCAACTACCGATTGAATAAATACGGCATGCCCTCCTATTACCAACTGAATGTGGACGTCCGCCGGTCGTGGAAAAACTGGCTGGAGGGACTGGAAACCCAGCTCCTTTTCATCTGGAAGGGCGCCCTTGGAAAGGAACCAATCGCACCCCGCAACCAGATCAACAAAGTGAACATGAGCCTCTGGAATCTGGTCTTCAACTACCGTTTCTGAAGAAAGTCGTATCTTTTTCATCCTGTGATAATTGTCACCCTAACCCTCATACAGGATCCGCAACTTTATCCGAAACAATCAGCTACGGATGTCTGACACCCACAAACCAGCCGCCGCCACCCGGCGCGATTTTCTGAAACACACGACCCTGGCAGGCCTGGGCACCACCCTCTCCGGCATCGCCACGGCAGGCCCCGATGCGAGCGGAACCCCACTGTCCGATGGCAACGGCCGATTCACCATCCTGTACACTTCCGATATCCATGCCCAGTTGCATACGCATGACGAATTCTTCTGGGAGAACGGCCGCGGCGTGTACAAACGGCGGGGGGGACTCGCGGTACTGAAGACCCTTATCGAGCGGCTGCGCAGCAAGGATCCGGCTCATACGCTGCTCATTGACGGCGGGGATTTTTTTCACGGACACGGCGTGGCTTCATTGACCGAGGGCGAAGCGCTGATCCCGCTTCTGAACGAATTCCGGTACGACCTGATCCTGCCCGGCAACTGGGAAGTGGTGTACAAGAAAAAGAAAATGCTCTACGATATGGGGCATGCCACCGCGGCCAAGATCTGCGCCAACATGTGGCACCAGGGAGGCGGACCCGAGAACGGGGAACTCATCTACCCACCTTACTGGGTCCGTTACATCGCCGGGGCCAAAGTGGGATTCATCGGCTATACCGACCACCTGATCCCGAAACGACAGTCACCAGCCTACAGCGAAGGCATCCGCTTTGAACACGCCGAATACAACGTAGCCCGTTACATCCGACTGCTCCGCGAGGTGGAGGGCTGTGGCATCATCTTCCTGGTCACCCATATGGGGCTGGCCCAGCAAGTAGGGCTTGCCAACAATCCCGCCGTGGCCGGCACGGACTTCATCCTGGGGGCTGATACGCACGAACGGGTACGGGTGCCCATCGAAGGGAAATATGCCAAGGTCGTGGAATGCGGGGCCTTCGGATCCTTCCTTGGCAAACTGGATATCGAGGTGCAGGATGGACGCATGCGTTCCTATCGGTATGAATTGCTCGAGGTGGACCCGGCCCGCTATCCGGCCGACCGGTCCCTGCAGGGAATGATCGACACGGCTTGTGCCCCCTTTCAAAAAGAACTGTCCACCGTGATCGGTGCCACCACCACACCGCTGGTGAGGTATTTCGTGATGGAAACTCCTATGGACAATCTGATCACCGATGCGGTGCACTGGAAGTTCAAGACCGATATCGCGCTGAGCAACGGGTTCCGGTTCTGTCAGCCCCTTGCCATAGACCCTAGAAAAGGAACGGCTGAGATCACCCGTGAGTTCCTCTGGAACATGCTGCCGGTGGACAGTGAGGCCAAGCTGGGCATCGCGACAGGCGCTCAGATACGCGACTGGCTGGAAAAGGAATTGCAAAATGCCTTTGCCAAGGACCCTTCGAAGCGATTCGGTGGCTGGTTTGTGCGCCATGCAGGCATGGAAGTCAATTTCACCATCGGCAACGAATACGGGAAGCGGGTGAATTGGGTGAAGATAAAAGGCGAACCGCTGGACCTTCAAAAGGAATACACACTGGCGGCCTGCGAGCGCGAAGGCGATCCGGATGATACATTGTGCCGGATGGAGAAGGTGAAAGACCCGAGAAAGACGGGCGTGTTCCTGCACCGGATGCTCGAGGAATATCTGGCCCTGCATTCGCCGGTAGCCCCGAAACTGGAGAACCGCTCCACCGCTACGGATTTCCCTCCCACCCTGCTCACGCAGCTGCAGGGTACCACCTATGAGTTCCGTTAAACATCAGCCACCATGTGGAAAACGATCCGTTCGAACTGGCCCGTAGCGCTGATCCTGCTGGGTGTTCTCATTGCCACCCTGCGTCAGATCCGAGGCATCCGATCTCCCAACCGGCAGCCCACCGTATCTGCCGACACCAACTGGAAGGCACCGAGCCTTCATACCGACCAGGTGCTGGAGGGCGAGGAGCGGGCGCTGGTCATCTACGGCGAAGAGCTGATCGCACATACGGCGCGGTATCTGGGTCCGCAGGGGAGCGTGGCCGCGGCCAGCAATGGCATGAACTGCCAGAACTGCCACCTCGATGCCGGCAAGCGCATCTGGGGCAACAACTACAGTGCCGTTCATTCCACCTATCCCAAGTACCGAGACCGCAGCGGGGGGATGGAGTCCATTTACAAGCGCGTGAGCGATTGCTTTGAACGAAGCCTGAATGGCCGAGCGCCCGACAGCAACAGCCGGGAATACCAGGCCATCCATGCCTATATCCGCTGGCTGGGCACCGAAGTACCGAAGGGCAACAAACCGGGAGGCAGCGGGATCCGACGATTACCCTGGCTGGACCGCGCCGCCGACCCGGCACGAGGGAAAGCCGTGTACGTTGCACAGTGCCAGTCCTGCCACGGCGCCAACGGCGAAGGGGTTCGTAGCCTCAACGGTACCGAATATGAATACCCGCCGCTCTGGGGTGAGCACAGCTACAATACCGGTGCGGGACTGTTCCGCATCAGTCTCTTCGCAGGCTATGTGAAGTCCAACATGCCGTTCAAACTCGCCACCCACGAAATGCCCCTGCTTACAGATGCCGAGTCGTGGGACGTGGCGGCCTTCGTGAACAGCCAGCCGCGGCCACAAAAAGACCTGAGCGGCGACTGGCCCGATATCTCCAAAAAACCGGTGGACCATCCCTTCGGTCCTTATACGGACGGATTCACGGAAACGCAACATAAATACGGCCCCTACCCGCCCATCCTGAAGGCACGCGAGGGACTGGCGGGGAAAAAATAGACCCCTGTGACTATTATCACGAACCCGACCGATGTAGTTCGGGAGATTTGCATGAACATAAACAGTACCTATGCTCGAATGGATCAAACAACCCTGGCCCTGGTATGTGGCCGGACCGCTGATCGGACTGACCGTACCGGCCCTGCTGCTGCTGGGCAATAAGTCGTTCGGGATCTCATCGTCGCTGCGGCATGTTTGTGCCGCCTGCGTACCCGCCAACATCCCCTTCTTCAAGTACGATTGGAAGAAGGAACTATGGAACCTGTTCTTCGTGGCCGGCATACTCCTGGGTGGCCTGCTGACGGCACTGTTCCTGACCGGACCGGACCCGATCTCCGTAGACCCCCGGCTGGCCGGAGAGATGGCCGGTTACGGGATAACGGATTATTCGGGACTGATACCGGCAGACCTATTCAATTGGCAATCACTTGCAACGCCCCGCGGTCTCGTGCTGATGGTAGCCGGCGGCTTTCTCGTCGGTTTTGGCACCCGCTATGCCGGCGGATGCACCAGTGGCCATGCCATCATGGGTTTGAGCAACCTGCAATGGCCTTCGCTGGTAGCCACCTGCTGCTTCATGGCCGGCGGTTTCTTGATGGCCAATATCGTACTGCCCCATATCCTTCGACTCTGATAAAAAATACCAAGATGCCCAAGCAACATACCCCTGATGTGATCCATAGCGAGATGCCCTTCGTAGCGGAAGCTGCAAATTTCGATTATGAAGTACGCTCCGAAAATGCGATGTGCGTGAACCACTCAACGCTCGACAAACCTCTGCTGTCACTGGCCAAATATGCCATCGCCGGGATCCTGTTCGGGATCATCCTCGTCAAATCCGAGGTGATCTCCTGGTTCCGCATCCAGGAGATGTTCCGCCTCCAAAGCTTCCATATGTACGGCGTGATCGGGTCGGCCGTGGTGGTAGGAATGATCAGCGTTATGCTGATCAAGCGGTTCCGGTTGCGTTCCATCGAAGGAGAGCCCATCAAACTCGAGCCGAAAAAATTCAGCAAGGGACAGATCTATGGCGGATTGCTCTTCGGCTTCGGCTGGGCCCTCACCGGTGCCTGCCCTGGTCCTCTGTTCGCACAGATCGGCACCGGCGCCACGGTGATCGTGGTGACCCTGTTCAGTGCCCTCCTCGGCACGTGGGTATACGGACGCCTGAAGGAACGACTGCCGCATTGATGCCAATCCGCCCGCTCCGCAGTCACTGATCCGGCCATGCCGGGCCGTAAATAGGCTGACCATGAAAACCCTTTGCACCTCGTTGCTCTTCCTGCTGTTTGCCGGCATGGTACCGGCACAGGAGCCCTTCCCGTTCCGCATCATACTCGAACCGGTCATTCCCACCGGATTCAAGGGATTGCATTCCTATGCCTGGGCCCGCGAGGGCCAGGAAGTGCTGCTGATCGGTGGCCGTACGGATGGCCTGCACCGCCGACAGCCTTTCGCCGCCTTTCAGCCCCGCTACAACAATACGGAACTGGTATGGATCGACCTCAACACCTTTGCGATGCGAACGACATCGCTGCAGCCGCTCCCCGCCTCGTTGCGCGAACAGCTGCAGAGTTCGAACATGGAGTTCCTGCAGGATGGAAACCGGCTGGTGCTGATCGGGGGTTATGGCTACAGCGAAACGAAGACAGACCCTATCACCTTTCCCGGACTGATCACCGCCCCCGTGCGCGAGCTCATCGATGCGGTCCGTTCCGGGGGTGACATCCGCCCGTACTTCACGCAGGTAACCGATGAGCGCATGGCCGTTACCGGCGGTCGCCTGCAACGTATCGGTGACCGCTATCTGCTGGTCGGCGGCCAGCGGTTCGACGGACGTTACAACCCACACGGACCCGACCACGGGCCCGGCTTCTCCCAGCAATACACGAATGAAGTGCGGCACTTCAAACTATCCGCACCCGGCACGCCCTTGCAGGTGCTGGAACAGGGAACCATCCGGGATACCGCCCTCCTGCACCGCAGGGACCTTAACGTATTACCGCGGGCCGACCGACCGGATATGCTCACGTTGTTCTCCGGTGTATTCCGATACGACAAGGACCTTCCTTACACGACGCTCATCGATATCACACCCGATGGCATCCGAGAGGTTCCGGCATTTCAGCAGCTTTACAACCACTACCATACGGCCAGCCTCTCGGCCTACAGCCGGAAGACACGTACGGGCTACTCGGTATTTTTCGGCGGCATCGCGATGCATATGCCCGACAGTACGGGCCGGCCCGTTACCGATACGGATGTACCGTTCGTAAAGACCATCAGCGTCGTGGCACGGCGGGGTGACCGCCTGAAGGAATATGTGCTTCCCGAAGTGATGCCCGGATATTTCGGGGCGGCGGCCGATCTGATCCCGGCCGCCGATGCTCCCTACGGAACAGGCGGCATTCTCGAAATCGACCGGATCGGTTCCGGCAAACAGCTGATCGGGCATATCATTGGGGGGATCGACAGCCGCGCACCCCATGTATTCTGGAGCAGTGCCGCTGAACCCAGCCGGGCCTCCCCCGTGATCTGGAACGT
>JBJOMF010000270.1:0-6401 GCA_046052505.1 Bacteroidota bacterium
ACGGGTCGGGGTGAGCACCGGCATGTACATAGCGGGTGGCATCTTTCCAGTTCGGGGTATGGCCCATAGAGATCGGTTTATACTGCAAAGTAAACCGAAATTGTGATGAGACCTCCGGTCGCTTTAGCTAACTTATGTGGTAAGCTGCACGTTTAATTCACGATTACAGCACGATCGGCACGGTGATTTTCACCGTGTCCCATCCGATTACCAATTGGCATCCGCTGCCGGTCTTTTCAAAGAAAACCGAAAAGAATTCCCAAGGGGTATCGAGCTTTTGCGGCGGTACTTCGGTGCGCAACACGTCCTTCTTTGGATCGTATTTGAACGCCCCCCAGGTATCCGTATCCTTATTCAATATCAGTGTCCAGCTGGTCTCGTTCACGATGGCGTAAAGGGTATATCGTCCGCTACGGACCTTCTTTCCGCCGATGCGCACCGTTCGGAAAAGTTCGATCTCGGTAGCCTCGTTGGCTCCGAGCCGCCACACCTCACCGCTCTTCACCAAGCCTCCGAATATGACACGGCCCGAACGCTGTGGTCGGCTGTATATGACCCGGGCCACCGGTGGACCGGCAACCTTATCCTGGATCCTCAGGACCGGATACTGGTGGGGGAAGTAACACATGTCCATTGGAGATTTATCCACTGCAGGGACCGTGTTATTCTGTGCCACCACTCGGGAGGCACATATCATGAAAAGGACGGTTGCCAGAATGATACGGGTCATGTTCTAATTTTTATAAGGGCTACGGCCCGTACAAAAGTAGCGGTTTGCTGGCCCATCAGCTTTCAGCTGTCCGGCTTACATGTCTTGCAGCCTTCGGAATTGTTCTTCCGCAAAGGGACGGACATCGGCCCAGAAATGACGATAGTGATCGCTCAACCGTTGGTAGTGGGTCTCAAAAATTCCGAATGCCGGTCCGGCATCATCCATATAGGCGGCCCGTTTTACCAGTCCGCCCATGCTCTTATGTGTGCCCCACCGGGTACGGTAATGGAAAAGCCAATTTTGTTGTTTCATGAACGGGAAGAACCGGGCAAAGCGTTCTGGCATCCAGCCGGCCTGCCGGTCGAGGGTACTATACGTGTCCTGTGCGAAACGGAACAAGCTTTCCTCGGAGAAGATGGTTTCGTCACAGGCGAGGAAATGATCATACACCACATCCACGAAAGCACCGCCATACAGCCGGTACACCGGCCGGAACAACTCGCGGGCCGCACGGGTCGCCTCATGCGCATCGGTGAACCGGTCGATGGCCCGGTGCAGTTCGATCCCTTGTTGCACTTCCACGGGGTAATCGAATTTTCGACGTCCTTTTACAAAGTCGCTGATCAGGTTTCCGGTCAGTACACCCGGGTGGCCAAATGAAAGATAGGCATGGGCCAGGTAATTCATATAGCGATCAATTTACATCGTGCAACGCAAACGGCTTACTTCACTTCCTGCTCCAGCCAGCGGGTTAGTATATCCAGGGCCTCCGCCGAAAAGGTTTCTTCGAGCTGGCCATACTCGGCGATCGTACAGTGCCTGCAGGTCTGGAACAGGTGGTTCAGTCCCGGCAGTTCCCGTGCCTTCCAAGATGGCGATTGGCTTCTTTTCAGGTTTTTTTCCAGGGCCGGCAGATTTTGTTCCGCATCCACCTGAATGTCCCTCGTCCCGTTCAGGGCCAGAACCTTGCACTGGAGCTTTCGGATCGCAGGGGTGGGATCGATCCGGATGAAATGCCGGAACCAGGGGCGGTATAGCGCGCGAACCAGCGCAGTCGAAGCGGTTTGCCTTGCTATCGGGTCTTTCAACTCCAGCTCACGCAATACACTGGTATCCTGTTTGCGCGCCCATCGTTCGTATTCCTTGCCGCTGATCCGCAGGGCTTCGGCCGTATCGGAACCGGAAGTGACACGTGCAACAACCTTACGGTACAGTTCCTCGTAGGCGGCAATGGCAGGTTCGCTGATGGATATGCTGCGCATGACGTTGCCGGCCTGTTTCGTCATCAATTCGGTTATTCTGACACCCGGTGCTGCAAGCAATATGATGAAACCAACATCACGTCGTCTGGAGGCTACCAGGGGCGCAATGAGTCCGCCTTCGCTATGTCCCAGCAAACCGGATCGTTTCGGGTCGGTCTCCCGGCGGGAGATGAGGTAGTTCCAGCCGGCCTCGGCATCATCGGCGAGATCGTTAGTGGTCGCCGTTTCAAAAGTGCCGGTACTGGACCCGGTTCCCCGATCATCCGTACGCAAGACCATAAAGCCGTTTCGGGTGAGGTGGTCGGCGAGCACGGCGAAGGGTAGATGACCCATGATCTCCCCGTTGCGGTTTTGCGGACCCGAACCGCTGATGAGGTGAATGGCCGGGAACGGCCCTTCGCCTTTAGGGATCGTGAGCGTGGCACCGAAGCGTATGCTCTTGTCGCTGTTCAGGTAGGTCACGTTTTCAACCTTGTAAGGAAAGGGCGGGCGAGGGGTTTGCGGACGTTTTCGTGAGGTAGGTGCCGGTACTTTTACCAGTTGTAAAGGCAGGGTAACCCGTTGCGTGAACGACCCGGTCAGCAGGGTATCGGCCGATAAGTGTGCGCGGTAAGAGGCCCCGATGACCTTCATACCGATGAACAGGGAATCTCCCGATGCGGCGATGCTGTCACAGGGGATACCGAAGGCCGATTGGTCTGGACTGTCCATCCGGGCAGTGAGGTTTCCGGCCGTGTCACGGATATGGAATACCAGGCGCAGCTCCATTCCAACATCCAGTGTTCCCTCCCAGATGCCTGTGAACCGGGACTGTGCGGACAGGGAGCCACAGTGGACCAGCAGTATCGCCAGGATCGCAGCCATTCGGTTCATTCGCTCGTTTCTTTAATGGGGTGCCGGCGGAGGATGTCCGACGGGGCAAATATCTCGATAATGTTTCGACCAGGCCGAAAGTTGGCGATCATAATCATATACGTCCAAACCATTATTTTTACGCCTTGATATTCGCAGCGTCTCCCGCTACCCGGGATCTGAAGGCGGTCACCCCAAACATAAAGGCAATGAGCAAAGGACCCGTTTCCCGTTTCATCGAACATCATTACCGTCATTTCAATGCGGCAGCGTTGGTGGATGCGGCCAAAGGTTATGAGGCACATTTGCAGGCAGGAGGCAAGATGATGGTCACCCTCGCGGGCGCCATGAGTACTGGTGAGCTGGGTATCTCTCTGGCGGAGATGATCCGTCAGGGAAAGGTCGATATCATCAGCTGCACCGGAGCCAACCTGGAGGAGGATGTGATGAATCTGGTCGCGCATTCGCATTACAAACGCATTCCCAACTACCGCGACCTTACCCCTCAGGAGGAATGGGACCTGCTGGAAAATCATTACAATCGGGTCACCGATACCTGTATACCCGAGGAAGAGGCATTCCGCCGGCTCCAGAAACATCTGGTACGCCAATGGCAGGATGCAGAAGCCAAGGGCGAGCGCTATTTCCCTCACGAGTTCCTGTACAAGGCCATTCGGAGCGGGGAACTCAAGGAATACTATGAGATCGATCCGAAAGACAGCTGGGTCGTCGCGGCCGCCGAGAAGAACCTACCCATCGTGGTACCGGGTTGGGAGGACAGTACGACCGGTAATATCTTCGCCAGTTATGTCGTGAAAGGGGAACTCAAGGCAACGACCGTTAAAAGCGGGATCGAGTATATGGTCTGGCTCACCGATTGGTACCGGGCGAATTCCGCCGGAAAAGGTGTCGGGTTCTTTCAGATCGGAGGCGGCATCGCCGGAGACTTTCCCATCTGTGTGGTGCCGATGATGTATCAGGATCTGGGCTGGCAGGATGTGCCTTTCTGGGGTTATTTCTGCCAGATCAGCGACTCCACCACATCCTATGGGTCTTACTCGGGAGCCGTACCGAATGAGAAGATCACCTGGGGCAAGCTCGATATCACCACCCCCAAATTCATTGTTGAGAGCGACGCCACCATCGTAGCACCCCTGATCTTCGCCTGGGTGCTGGGTTGGTGACCCGTTCCAAGGCATGTGATCGAAAACCCCGCTTCCCTAACCGGCGGGGTTATTTTTTTGGCGGAAAAGTAGGTAACATGCAGGCGGAAGATCCGGTCAGAAGCCGCGCGGTTTTTCCAGTGTCAGGTCCCGTTTCAGCAGGTTCTCGCGGTTCGCCATTTCCCAGGCGGTATAAAATACGAGCTGACCCCGTTTTGCCATCAGCGGGTAATGGATCTTGTCGGGCGTGTCGGTGGGCCGGTGGTAATCGGCATGGGTGCCGTTAAAATAAAAAATGATGGGAACGCCCTTCTCCGCAAAATTATAATGATCGCTCCGGTAGTAGAACCGGTTCGGGTCCTTGGGGTCGTTGTATTTTCGGTCCAGCTTCATACCTCCCATATAGGTCTTGTTCACGGCATCCGTGATGGGAGCCAGCTCCGTACTCAGCTTATCGTCACCGATGATGTATACATAGTTCACGGAGTCATTATCGGTCAGGTATTCCTTGCCGATCCGTCCGATCATGTCGATGTTGAGGTCCACGGTGGTCTTTTCGAGCGGATAGACCGGATGATCGCTATAGTAGCGGCTGCCCCAGAGGCCCTTCTCTTCGCCGCTTACGGTCATGAACAGGATACTGCGGCGTGGTCTTTTACCTTCCGCTGATGCTTTCTGGAACGCTTCGGCCAGTTCCAGGATCCCCGTAGTGCCACTGCCGTCGTCATCGGCGCCATAATAGATGGTACTGTCATTTCGTTTCCCGATGTGGTCGTAGTGTGCCGTCAGTACGACATACTCATCTTTTTTATCGGTGCCCTCCAGCAGCCCCAGTACATTCGACACGCGCGAGGTCAGCAGGGCCTTGGAATAGGCCAGCTCGATCTGGGCCGAATAGGTTTTCAGGGCTACCGAGCCGGCTTTTACTTTCGACATGAATTCCTTGGGATCTTCCTTCAGGATCGCGGCTGCCACGGCAGGCGCGATGGAAAAGGTGAAGGGTGTTTGGCTGGCCCGAAATCCTCCGTTCATGCTCCAGTTTCCCACAACAGGTCCGGCGCGTCGCGGAAAGCCATTACCGACCATTAGTACCGCAGCGGCTCCGCGCGACAGGGCGGCGTTCATTTTCCCGAAGTTGCTCGACGGGGCGTTCATTCCCTGTACCGACGGCTTGTATCCGTCCGGCGTTCCGTCCACGATGATCACCAGCTTCCCGGCAACGTTCAGTTCCCGATAATCGTTCCGGCCGGTATCCGCAATACCGTATCCAGCGAATACGGCTTCTGAAAAACGCATCTCGGCAGCGAAACTGGCCGCCAACGGCTGAAAGTCCCGGTTGAGTTCGAAGGGTGTATCGTTGATCCGGAGGGAAGCGCTGATCATCGAATCGCGGTAGAGGGGGTAGTATTGACGGTAGCTGTCGCCATTGCCCGGTTTCAGACCAAGCGATCGGAAATGATTCTCGATGTAATCGGCGGCCTTATCGAGCCCTGGGGACGGGGTATCCCGACCTTCCATTTCCTTTGAGGCGATGATGTACAGGTGTTTTTTCATATCCTCTGCCGTGATCGTGGCGGCTGCTTTTACCGCGATCTTGTCCTTTTTCTGGGACAGGGCGGTAAGAGGGAGGATGAAAAGGAACAGGAGGAGGCGAATGGAAGCTGACATATTCAGGTCGTTTACGTGTTCCCTGACGAGCGTTAGGCGGTGCCGTCGGTCAGGGGAAGGCGTAAAAATAGTCAAACCCCGTTGAGTAAGCTAAAAATCAGGGACCGAGGGAGGTCAGTTGCAGGCGATCTTTTCAACACGGCGCTGGTGACGGCCGCCCTCGAAGGGGGTGGTCATGAAGCGAGCCACCATTTTTTCCGCATCGCCCTCGCGAACGAATCGGGCCGGGATGCAGATGACATTGGCATCGTTGTGCTCCCTTGCGAGTTTGGCGATCTCCTCGCCCCAGCAGATGGCCGCCCGAACTTGCTGGTGCTTGTTGGCGGTAATGGCCACCCCGTTGGCGCTTCCGCAGATCAGGATGCCGAATGCGGCGTCCCCTTTTTGCACCGACTCAGCTACGGGGTGGGCGTAATCCGGATAATCGACGGAGTCAAGGCTGTGTGTGCCAAAATCCTTCACGCGGATGCCCTTGCCTTCCAGAAAGGAGATCAGGTCCTCTTTATAGTCAAATCCGGCATGGTCGCTGCCGATAGCGATGGGTTTGTGCAGGTCGAATACGGGTTGCATAAGCAGGGTTTATTTCAGGAGCTGTACAAAAATACTGAACACGGATCTAGCAGCCACGTTCGGCCGGCTGATATAAATCAACTCCATTCCTGTTCTTTGTTGGCTTGTTTCCGATTCACCCGTGCCGCAATGCTGATCCCGGCTTCGTACAGCAAATACAACGGAATGGTCACG
>JBJOMF010000271.1:0-8659 GCA_046052505.1 Bacteroidota bacterium
TGCCTGCTATCGGTACTGGTGCTGCTTTCCCTGATATCCGCCCGGTCACAGACCTGGGCTGAACAGGTAGCACCCATCCTGTTTTCGAATTGTGCGTCCTGCCATCGTCCCGGAGGTATCGCGCCCTTTTCCCTGCTTACCTATTCCGATGCTTACAGCTTTCGTGCCTCGATCAGCGCTGCTGTGTCAAGCAGGCATATGCCGCCCTGGCCGCCGGATGATACTTATGTCCATTTCGCCGGAGCCCGGGTGCTTACTCAAGCGCAGATCAATACCATCGTCAGCTGGGTGAATGCCGGTGCCCCGTCCGGAAATTTGGCCAATGCGCCCCCGCCGCCTCCGCCACAGACCAATTCCCTCGGAACACCTGATACGGTCCTGAAGATACCGGTGTTCACCAGCACCGCCACCACCAGTGACCTCTATCGTTGTTTTGTTCTGCCCCTTCGATTGCCAACTGGGAAATTTTTGTCGGCCGCTGAAGTGGTTCCGGGCAATGCGTCCATCGTGCACCATGTGCTCTTGTATCAGGATACCACTGCCAACCATGCGGCACTGCAGCTGGACAATGCCAGTCCCGGCCCGGGATACACCAATTTCGGCGGTATCGGGGTGAACAGCGCCATTCTCTTAGATGCCTGGGTACCGGGTACGACCGTGCGTAAGATGCCGGTACAGTTCGGAAAGCGAATGTATCCCAACTCAGATCTGGTGATGCAGATTCATTATCCTGCCGGGAGCAACGGCCGGGTGGACAGTACCAGTGTTCGTCTGTATTACAGCAGTAACCCCGCGGCGCGGGATGTGCGTGTGGAACCTATCCTGCATCATTTCGCGCCCGTCCTGGTCAACGGGCCCCTGAACATTCCGGCCAATACGGTCCGCACATTCGAGGAGCGGTTCACATTGCCCATACCTTACAAAGCCTCGGTGCTGGCCGTGGCCCCGCACATGCACCTGATCGGGGAGTCGATCTACAGTTTCGCGAATAAACCCACTGGTGATACGATCCGCTTCATCCGGGTACCGCACTGGGATTTCCACTGGCAGGGGCAATATTATTACCAGCGTCCGGTGGTCGTCGAAACGGGTAGTGTGCTCCGGGCTTTTGCCACTTACAACAATACGGCATCCAACCCCCACAACCCGAGCAGTCCGCCACGCAACGTAGGGCTGGGTGAGTCGACCACGGATGAGATGATGTTGGTCTACTTCGCTTTCACCGCATATCAGGCCGGCGATGAGAACCTGTTGCTGGACAGTTCCCTGCTCACCACCGGTACGGGCGATCCGCGGCCGCTCGTCTCTGACTTGACGATCTTTCCCAATCCGGCCACTGTGGACCTTCGGTTCCATAATCCCCGGCCCCACGAGCCGGGTCGAATGACTGTCTGGAATATGGGAGGGCAGAAGCAGCTGGACAGGCCTGTGCAACATGAATTCGTGATCCGGGTGCCGGTGCGCAACTGGCCGGCCGGGGTATACACGGTATTCATCCGCTATGCGGACCGTACCTATAGCGGCAAGGTGGTCGTACGTAAGGAATAGCGGCAAAAACAAGCCCCGGCCTTCTCTGAACCGGGGCTTTCACGTTACTGAAATGAAAGAGAGATCGTTGGGGGGTGCTCCCTTGTGCCGGGAACAACCGTGTTGGTTCTTTCATGAGGCGGATCCTAAAAACGGGTGCCGCGATCGGGTCAACGGAATCCGGCAATCCTGCTGCGGAGGTATCGCCGTGCCGTTGCAGGATTAAAAGTATAGTGACACCCACTTAGCTGCAATAGAAGATTCCCCTTATTTGCGGGTTTCGGATTTTACGGTCCGGTACGTAAAATCCCCGATGCCGACTCGTAAAACTTCGTAACTTACCCCTTTGGGTATATCCTGCAGAACCGAAATCACGTATTTCTACCATGGAATATTTATTCGAATTCCTCAATTTTGCATCGGAAACCAATATTCGTAAGATCACAAACCATCATCCATGAAGAATCAAGAAGCCAATCCCGTTATCAAGGTCGCCATTGCCGACGACCATACGCTGTTCCGCACCGGCGTAAAAACTTCCCTCCAGTCCCGCAAGGATATTCAAATGGTGGCTGAGGCCGAGAATGGCATGCAGCTGTTGAACCTGTTGCGGCACATCAAGCCCGATGTGGTATTGCTGGACATCCAGATGCCCATTATGGACGGGCTGGCCACACTTCCCGAGATCAAGAAACTCTATCCCGATGTCAAGGTCATCATGCTCTCCATGCATAATGATCATTCCGTCATTTCCAAGATGATGGAGATCGGGGCAAATTCCTACCTCACCAAGGAGTCGGGCTCCGAGATGATCTATGAGGCCATACGACAGGTTTACATGAACGATTTCTATTTCAGTGACCTTACCAATAAAGCCCTTTTGAGTGGTCTTCGCAATAAGCGGGCCTCCGAGTCATCCGTGCCGCAGGATGTGCAACTCACGGAAAAGGAAATCACGATCCTTAAGCTGATGTGCGAGGAGAAGAGCACCAAGGAGATCGCCGATATCGTGGACCTGAGTCCGCGTACGGTGGAAGCCATCCGGGACAAACTCAAAACCAAAACTGGCACTAAGTCCATGGCAGGTCTTGTCATGTACGCCGTCAAGGCCGGTATCGTGGAACAGCCCTGACTCCTTTGGAAGAAAATAGCGCGCCATCCGGTAGTTGCCGGGTGGTTTTTTTTTGTCCTATCTTGAGCGGATGCGATTCATATGTCATAACGGACGTTTTGTGCCCGAGTCGGAGCCGGTATTCCTGGCATCCAACAGGAGCTACCGATATGGCGATGGCCTGTTCGAAACCCTGCGTTGCCGGGCAGGGAAGGTTCTTCTTGAGCAATTGCATTTCGATCGGTTATTCAGCGGGCTGGATCTTCTCCGGCTGGAAATGCCCGGATTGTTTTCGCGGGAACGGCTTGTTGAGCAGATCCTGCAACTCTGTGCCCGCAATGCCTGCTCGGAACTGGCACGGGTCCGCCTATCGGTATACCGGGGTGATGGGGGGCTTTATGACCGAGACCCGCGTCCGGGCTACCTGATCGAATGCTGGCCTTTGGACCCTTTGAGTACCGGTTGGAATACCAACGGGCTGGTGCTTGGGATCTTTGAAGAGGGCCGCAAGGCCGTGGATGCCTTTTCCCCGGTGAAGTCGGCCAATGCTCTCATATACAGTCTGGCAGCCAGGTTTGCCCTGGCGCATCAATGGAATGAGGCACTGGTATTGAATCCGGACGGACGGATCGCGGACGCAACAACCGCCAATCTTTTTATGATTCGGGATGGTATCGTTACGGTCCCGCCGGTGACTGAGGGAGGTGTCGCGGGGGTGATGCGCAGGTTTCTGCTGATGCGGTTTCAGGAGGATGGCGTTCCGTTTCAGGAGCGTCCTTTAACCCCGGGCGATCTGGTGGTGGCCGATGAGGTATTCCTCACCAACGCGATCCGGGGAATTCGCTGGGTTCAGCGGATCGGCGACCGTACCTATGGCCATGCCCTTGTCCGGATAATATACGACCGCTTCATCAGAACTATTTAGGTCTGTGGTTGTTGAATTTGGACATGCGACCATCGGTGAACATATTCTGGTTCCGCAGGGACCTTCGTCTGGAAGACAATCATGGGTTGTTCCAGGCCCTGAGGTCGGGCGTTCCGGTACTGCCGCTATTCATTTTCGATACTGAGATCCTGGATGCGCTCGAAGACCGCTCGGACCGACGGGTGGCTTTCATACATCGGGCACTTCTTTCCATGCAGCATAAACTCGTGAAGGCCGGCTCCACACTCCATGTGCATCACGGGAAGCCTCTTGAGGTATTTGGGGAGCTGATCCGATCCCATGCGATCGGTTCGGTATTTACCAATCATGATTATGAACCCTATGCCACCGGGCGGGATGCAGGCGTTGCCAAACTGCTGGCAGCGAACGGTATCGGCTTTCTCACGTTCAAGGACCAGGTGTTACTCGAAAAGGACGAGGTGTTGAAGGACGATGGGAAGCCATACACTGTCTTCACGCCCTATTCCCGTCGCTGGCGTTCCGTATTGCAGACCCGCGATCTCAAGGGCTTCCCCTCGGAAACCTTGACGAACGGATACTTTCGTCAGGCCCCCGGACCTATACCCGATCTGGCCGCGCTTGGTTTTCAGGATGCAGACCCCGTTTTCCCGGGCAAGGCATGGGACCGCGACCGCATCCTGCAGTATGGCAAGCAACGCGATTTTCCCGCGGTGGAGGGTACGACCCGCCTCAGTGTCCATCTGCGTTTCGGCACCATCAGCGTACGCGAGCTGGCCAGGGAGGCCGGGGCACTCAGTGAGACTTTTTTAAATGAACTGATATGGCGGGATTTCTATCATATGATCCTCTGGCATTTCCCCCATATCGTGCACCGGTCCTTCAAACCGGCCTACGACCGGATCTCCTGGCGGGAGTCTGAGTCGGAATTCGAGACCTGGTGCCGGGGATCGACCGGTTATCCAATCGTAGATGCGGGGATGCGTGAGTTGAACGCTACCGGGTTCATGCACAACCGCGTTCGTATGATCACGGCCAGTTTCCTGACGAAGCACCTGCTGATGGATTGGCGCAGGGGAGAGGCTTATTTCGCTGCCAAGTTATTGGATTATGACCTGGCAGCGAACAACGGTGGCTGGCAGTGGGCGGCCGGTTCTGGCTGTGATGCCGCTCCGTATTTCCGGGTGTTCAATCCCAGCCTGCAGGCCCAAAAGTTCGACCCGAACGGAGCATACATACGTCGGTGGGTACCGGAGATTGATACCTTGACTTACCCTCGTCCCATGGTGGATCATGCTGTTGCCAGGAAACGATGCCTCGATGTATTTACCAAAGCGCTCAAAGGCTGAGGGGGTACCTTCTTCATGCCCCAGGCTCCGTTAGGAAGAGCGGCCATTCGTCTATGTTGTCAGGGTGCAAGCGATCGTATACGGATTTCAGTACGGATACGGCCTTTCTTCCTTCCTGTCCCATGTCGAGGCTGAACCGATTCACATAGAGTTCGATGTGCCGACGCAT
Source organism: Bacteroidota bacterium (assembly GCA_046052505.1). GTDB lineage: Bacteria > Bacteroidota > Bacteroidia > Chitinophagales > Chitinophagaceae > JJ008. Next base: position 5,061 of record JBJOMF010000271.1, read on the forward strand.
CACCGACTCCTCCATGGTCTGCGCATTTTCGGTGATGAAGCTTCCGAGTTGGGGATATCTGCTAAATGCAATATCCGCACTGTATCGGATGAATTTCTCGATTGCCGATCCGGCTGGTGCCGAAAGGTCTCTTCTGATCGCTATTCCACCCAGCGGGAGCGGCACCTGCCATTCAGCCTCCCACCGGGAGCCCAGGTCGGCAACCAGGTGCAGGCCCTTTTCGTGATAGGTGAACCGGCTTTCGTGGATGAGTACGCCGTAATCGGCATCGCCTCTCAGCAGGGCGTCCTCGATGGAGGAAAAGACCCCAAAGGATGTTATTGTGGGTGTTTGATAAAAATGAGAGAATAGCAGATTGGCCGTCGTGTTCTGGCCAGGAAGTAAGACCCGGCTATTGGCCCAATCCGATTCAGAGGGTTGGGTCCGTTGCGGGTCGGCTGTGACCAGCAGCGGGCCGACACCAATCCCCATCGCCCCGCCCGAGGCGAGCAGGATATAATGTTCGCGGGAACGGAAGTAGGCGGGAAAGCTGAGCTTGGTGACGTCTAGCCGTCCTTCGAGTGCCCACTGGTTCAGGGTCTCCACGTCTTCGAGCACCGGTTCAAATGTCCAGTCTCCGGTATCGATAGCGCCCGTAATCAAGGCCTCGAAGATGAAGGTGTCATTGGGGCAGGGCGAGAATCCGATTGTCAGTTTCATTTCGGTTCATTTGCGGCTCGGGACCTCCTGTGCAGCGGGGATCACCTCTTCCAGGGCATCATTGAGCCGGAGGATGGAATCCTGCATATTCCACTTTTTCTTGTTTCGTTCCCCAATATAATTCGACAGGCTCCGCAGTTGCAGAAAGGGGATGCCTTCGAGAAGGCAAACATAATGCAGCGCAGCGCCCTCCATGGACTCGGTCACCGGGCGGAACCGGTCCCGGAAAAAGTGGATCGTTTCGGGTTTGGTGGTGATCTGGTTGACGGAAATGCCGCGAACGGCGGTCAACCCCGTACTTTTTATCAAGTCACGGTGCGGGTTCACCAGCCAGCCGCTGCGATAGGGCGGGCGGTTCTGCGGGACCAGGTTCAGGTCGAACAAGGTGCGTAGCTTCTTAAGTTCGATCACACTCTCATCGGCGATCGTATCCTGACGAACGGTGACCACCGAACCCAGTGGGATGCTGGTATCGAAGCATCCTGCAACCCCGGCTTGAATGATGAAGTCCGGACGGGTCACCGTCAATTGTTTCATCAGCCGGTAAACGGTTGCGGTCAGGCCGATGCCCGTGATCAATACGTCGATATTCATATCCCTTCTAAGGAAGGGGGCGCCATCCCGGTATCGGTTGAGGAAAGGCCTGATTTCTAGGGCCGTGGCAGCGATGATCAGGATGTGCATATGCAACAGACATTGCAAGGTACATATCTCGGTGCCCAACGCCAACTTTCACGTACCTTTGCCTTCCTTATCCTTATCGTTCAACGCTTTCTCCGCCCGATGCTGAGAGAAAGGAAAAAAGTAAAGCATGGTTTACTTGACCCGGATCGAGCATTTCAACGCCTCCCATCGCATCTATCACCCCGACTGGTCAAAGGAAAAGAATGAAGACGTCTTTGGGAAGTGTGCCAATGAGAACTGGCACGGGCACAATTTCGAGCTGTACGTTACCGTGAAGGGAGATCCCGATCCCGATACCGGGTTCATATTCGATGCGAAGAAACTGGGGGCGATCATTCAGGATCGGGTGGTGGAAAAGTTGGATCACCGCAATCTGAATCTGGACGTGGATTTTATGCAAGGTAAGCGGTGTACGATCGAAAATCTGGTCATCGGGATCTGGGAGGAACTGGAGCCGGCCCTGCCACCGGCCGTGCGGCTGCACTGCCTGAAGTTGGTGGAAACGGCAAAGATCTATGTTGAATACTACGGGAGGTAGTTTCCTGAACCTTACGCAGTACCCGGCGTTAATCAATTTTGAACATCTCTATGAGCAAAAAGGTCGCTGTTTTCCGGAAAGAGCATTTCAATGCGGCACATCGTCTTTTCAATCCGGCGTGGGATGATGACCGGAATGCCGCCGTGTTCGGCAAGTGTGCCCTGCCCAATTATCACGGGCACAACTATGAGTTGATCGTTCGGGTCGCGGGAAAGCCCGATAAGAAGACCGGTTACGTCATCGATATGAAATTCCTCAGTGATCTCGTGAAGCGGGAGGTGGTGGAGCGGTTCGATCACCGGAACCTGAATCTGGATACGCAGGAGTTCCGCACGCTGAACCCGACTGCCGAGAACATTGCCATTGTCATCCATGGTTTGTTACGGCCGCATATTGCCCGTAAAATGGACCTGCAGGTACGACTTTATGAAACACCACGGAATTTCGTGGAATATCCCGCCGATCTTTAAAACAGCCTACTATGTCATATCATAAAACCGAACAGTTCGATGAAAAGGTCACCAGTGGTCTGGTCGGCCATTACCGCGAGGTGTTGGACCTGCTGGGTGAGGATCCCCAGCGCGAGGGATTGGTGAAGACCCCTGAGCGGCTGGCCAAGGCCATGCAGTACCTCACGCAGGGGTATCATCTCGATGCGAAGGCCATCATCAATTCGGCGAAGTTCCATGAGCAGGTGAGCGAGATGATCGTAGTGAAGGATATCGAGATCTACAGTATGTGCGAGCATCACATGTTGCCGTTCATCGGTAAGGCTCATGTGGCGTATATTCCGAACGGATGGATCACGGGCCTCAGCAAGATCGCGCGGGTGGTGGACGTATTTGCCAGGCGCCTTCAGGTGCAGGAGCGACTGACGGTTCAGGTCATGCACGCGATCAAGGACACCTTACAGCCACTGGGTGTGGCCGTTGTGATCGAGGCCAAACATCTTTGCATGATGATGCGTGGGGTTCAGAAGCAAAATTCCGTTACCACGACCTCTGCGTTCGACGGCGAGTTCCAGAAGAACAGCACACGTAGTGAATTCCTCAAGCTGATCACGGCGGATCTCGACTAAGCCGTATCTTTGTCCCCCTGCGTAACGAACCCGGTATGACCGATCTCGTTATGCGTTCAACTACCGTATGAAACATGCATTCATCTTCCCCGGACAGGGCGCTCAGTTCTCCGGGATGGGAAAGGATCATTACGATAACAGTGCCTTTGCCCGTAAACTTTTCGAACAGGCGAACGACGTGCTGGGTTTCCGTCTCTCCGACATCATGTTCGGGGGCAGCGAGGACGACCTTCGTCAGACCCGGGTGACCCAGCCTGCCATCTTCCTTCATTCGGTGATTGCCTATCGCAGCATCGAAAGTGCTTCTCCCGATATGGTGGCCGGTCATTCCTTGGGCGAATTCACGGCCCTTGTAGCGAATGGGACCCTGAGCTTTGAGGATGCGCTACGGCTTGTTGCTGTTCGTGCTACGGCGATGCAGCATGCCTGTGAGCTACAGCCTTCTACCATGGCGGCGGTACTGAATCTCCCGGATGAGCAGGTGGAAGCGGTCTGTGCAGCCGTGGCGGCCGAGACTGGAGAGGTGGTCGTGCCTGCCAATTATAATTGCCCGGGCCAGCTGGTTATCAGTGGCAGTCATAAGGCGATCGAGGTTGCCTG
>JBJOMF010000272.1:0-11059 GCA_046052505.1 Bacteroidota bacterium
CGACCTCATACCCCGTTTCTATGATGTGAAGGCGGGCAGCATCCTGCTGGACGGCACCGATATCCGTCATTACCGCATCGAATCCCTCCGACGACAAATGAGCGTTGTCACACAGGAGATCTTTCTGTTCAACGACACCCTCTTCAACAACATCGCACTGGCGCGGCCGCAGGCCTCAGAAGCGGAGGTGATCGCAGCCGCCCGGGTGGCCAATGCCCATGATTTCATCCTGCAGACCGAACATGGATACCAGACCCGCATCGGTGACCGGGGCATCCGGCTGTCGGGTGGGCAACGGCAACGAATCTGTATCGCCCGGGCCGTGCTCAAGGATCCCGCCATCCTGATTTTGGACGAGGCCACCTCGTCGCTGGATACAGATTCGGAGCGTGCGGTACAGGAGGCATTGGGACGTCTCATGAAGGGCCGGACCACACTGGTGATCGCTCACCGACTCAGTACGGTGCGGGAGGCGGATGAGATCATCGTGCTGCACGACGGCCGTATCACCGAACGGGGTCATCACAACGAACTTATCGAGATCGCGGACGGGATTTACCGCCGTTTATCGGAGATACAACGGACCGGCTGAAGCACCTGCTGAGACCGAACACAAAGCGTTTCCTACATTTGCCGAATGCAACTCACCGAGGTCAATACCCCCGCCCTGGAGAAACGTTTCATCCGGGTGAACAGGGAGATCCACCGGAGCGATCCGGCCTACATACAACCGCTCGACAAGGACATTCGCACGGTGTTCGATCCCCGTACCAACAAGACCTTCCGCCACGGAGAGGCGATCCGGTGGATCCTGCAAGACGAAACGGGAAAGCTTCTGGGACGCATCGCCGCATTCGTGAACCGCAAATACAAGAACAAGAATGACGACCTCCCGGTGGGCGGGATCGGTTTCTTTGACTGCATCAACGATCAGAACGCGGCAGACATGCTTTTCGACGTTGCCAAACACTGGCTGCTGCAGCGCGGCATGGAAGCGATGGACGGTCCCATCAATTTCGGGGAACGCGACCGCTGGTGGGGACTGGTGGTGAAAGGTCATGAGATCCCGCCGCTCTACGGCATGAACTTCAACCCGCCTTATTACCAGACCCTGTTCGAGACGTACGGGTTCCGTAATTTCTATAACCAGATCTGCTTCGCACTCGACGCGAAGAACCGGTTGCAGCAAAAATTCTACGACCGGCACCGGGACTGTGCGGCCGACCCGCTCTTTCGCTCGGAACACACCCGGAAAAACCAGTTGGACAAATACGCGCGTGACTTTACCGAGGTTTATAATAAAGCCTGGGCCGGACACGGCGGCATGAAGCAACTGGATGAACGCACGGTACGGAAGATGTTCCAGCGTATGAAGCCGGTCATGGACGAACGCCTCAATTGGTTCGTTTACTACGATGGACAGCCGGTGGGCCTGTGGGTCAACCTTCCCGACCTGAACTTCTGGTTCCGCCACCTGCACGGCAGGTTCGGCCTTTGGCAAAAACTGAAATTCCTCTGGCTGAAAGCAACCCTCCCGAACCGGAAATTTACCGGGCTGGCCTTTGGGATCATTCCCGAGTTCCAGGGAAAAGGGGTAGACAGCTATATGATCGTCGAAGGCTGCCGGGTCATCCAAAACCTCACCATCACCAACGGGAAGTATGAGGTGGGAACCTCCATCTACGACGATTATGAGATGCAGTGGATCGGGGAATTCAATCCCCGAATGGTCAATGTTGCGGAAGCGCTGGGCACGTACCGAAGCCGGATACTGACCACCTACCGCTATCTCTTCGACCGCAGCCGGACCTTCCAGCCGCATCCCGTCCTGGGCTGATCCTGTGCGAAAAGAGGGCCGGACCCTTTCGAAACTTTCTTTATTATTGCAACCCGGTCGTGCTCCGATCCTTCACTATAGGTCGACACCGTTGGCCGGTGTGCGGATATGGAAAAATTCATCGTCTCAGCCCGGAAATACAGACCCCAGACCTTCGATACGGTCGTTGGTCAGTCCCATATCACCACCACACTCCGCAATGCCATCCTGCATCGGCAGCTGGCCCATGCGTTTCTTTTCTGCGGACCCCGTGGGGTGGGAAAGACCACCTGCGCACGCATCCTAGCCAAGACCATCAACTGTGAACGTCCGACCCCTGAAGGTGAGGCGTGTGACACCTGCACTTCCTGCCGGTCCTTTAACGAAGGGGCGTCGATGAACTATTTCGAATTGGACGCCGCATCCAACAACTCGGTAGACAATATCCGCGATCTGGTCGATCAGGTGCGCTTTGTTCCCCAGAGCGGGAAATACAAGGTCTATGTGATCGATGAGGTCCATATGCTCAGTTCCGCCGCATTCAATGCCTTCTTGAAGACGCTGGAGGAGCCGCCTTCCTATGCCATCTTCATCCTGGCGACCACGGAGAAACACAAGATCCTGCCTACCATCCTGAGCCGTTGTCAAATCTTCGATTTCAAGCGGATCACCCTGTCCGATACCATCGGCCACCTGCAGGCGATCTGCCAAAAGGAATCGGTCGCCGCAGAGACCGCCGCGCTGCAACTGATCGCACAGAAAAGCGAAGGCTGTATGCGGGATGCCCTTAGCATTCTCGACAAGATCGTCAGCTTTACCGGCGGGGAACTGACCTATGCCCATACGCTGGAACATCTCAACCTGCTGGACGCCGACCGCTTCTTCAAGCTGCTCGATGCCATGAAGGCGCAAGACCTGCCGGCCCTGCTGCTTGAATATGACGACCTCAACCGCAAAGGGTTCGAGGGCGACAGCGTGCTGAACGGATTCGCTGAATTCATCCGGAATCTGCTCGTGTGCCGGGATGAGCGTTCCGCAACCTTGCTGGAAGCGGTGGACCGCTTCAGGGACCGCTACCTGGAAGTGGCCCGTACCACGGAACCAGCCCTGTTACTGAGCGCACTGAATATCCTCGCTGAAGCGGAATTGAACTATAAGGCCGCCCGGAACAAACGCTTGCACGTGGAAATGGCCCTGATCCGCCTCTGCTACCTTCAGCAGGCGGTCCGACTTTCTGCCTCAGACGGCACCCTCGAAAAAAAAAAGTGGAGTGATGCCCCCCAGGCATTCCGAACCGCCCCGAGCCGCCCGTTTGTAGCATCCCCCACCCCGGCCATCGGAGACAGCCCGGTCCAGACAACGCAAACGGCCCGCCTGATCGTGGAAGCGGAGCCCGCTCCACGGACGATCACGCCCCAACCGATAGAGGAACCTGATCAGCCGGCAACCGGCAGTACCGGACGTTTGGCGGCGCTGGACAAGATCCGCCGGCAGTTCCGAAGCACCGGCAGCGCACAAGAGCGGGCATCCGACGAGCCGCTCCAGCCGGAACAGCTGAAAGATGCCTGGCAGGGCTATGTTGCCCAGCTCAAAGATCAAAAGAGCCCGGCGGTCCCTTCATTCGAACGGGCCGAGCTGCATATCCAGGATTCGAACTCCTTTGAAGTGGTAACGACCAGTACGATCGAACGTCAGTTCATTGAGCAAGACCGAAACCGATTGTTCGACTGGCTGCAGCAGCATCTCAAGATCCGGCAACTGCGGTTCACCCTCCGCGTGGAGGAACCGGAGGATGACCGGATCCCGATCGAGACCTCCCTGTCCGCACGCGAGCAATTCCAACGAATCTGTGAGCTCTATCCCACAGTAAAAGAACTGAAGGAACGACTCAAACTCGACCTGGATTACTGAGTACCCTCACCCGGCCGCATTCATCAATTTGCCTTAATTTCGGCCCAAATTTCATGGAATGGCCGAAGTAATTTTAATGCCGCGACTCAGCGATACGATGACCGAAGGGGTGATCGCTGCCTGGCATAAGAAGGTAGGCGATCCGGTGAAAAAAGGAGAGCTGCTGGCCGAGATCGAAACGGACAAGGCGACCATGGAACTGGAGAGCTACAAGGACGGCGTGATCCTGCACATCGGTACCGCACCCGGCGGCAAACTGAAGGTGGACGACCTCTTGGCCATCGTTGGCCAGGCCGGAGAGGATATTTCCGCTTACCTGCAACCCGCCCCCGCCCCGGTCGCAACGCCTGAAACGGCTTCCACTGCTCCTGACCCTGTAAAACCGGCGACAGAACTTGAGGAAGTGGTCCTGATGCCCCGCCTCAGCGATACCATGGAAGCCGGCGTGATCGCAGCCTGGCATAAGAGCGTTGGCGACCCGGTAAAGAAAGGGGATATCCTCGCTGAGATCGAGACGGACAAGGCGACCATGGAGCTCGAGAGTTACAAGAACGGAACATTGTTACACCTCGGGGCCGCTCAGGGGGAGAAAATTCCGGTGAATGGCCTGCTCTGTATCATCGGAGAGCCGGGGAAGGTAGACCTCCCCGCCCTTCTAGCCTCGATCAAGGGCGGCGGCAGTCCTCCAGCAGCCCCTGCCGAAAAAACGCCCCCCCAAAAACCGGTATCGGTTTCTTCACCGGCTCCGACACAAACTCAGGCTCCTCTGAATGTGCCACAGCTGCAAGGCCGCATGAAGGCCTCCCCGCTGGCAAAAAAACTCGCCCGTGAGCGTGGGATCGACCTGGGGTCCGTTTCCGGCTCTGGTGACGGCGGACGGATCACCAAAGCGGATATCGATCAATACCGCCCAACAATCCAAATTCCCGCACCTGCCATGGTCACCGGTGAGGAAGGCTATACCGATATCCCCAACTCGCAGATGCGCAACGTCATCGCCCGCCGACTGACCGAGAGCAAATTCACTGCGCCGCACTTCTACTTGCAGATGGAGGTTACCATGGACCCTGCCATGTCCTTCCGCTCCCAACTCAATGAATTCAGTCCCGCCAAGATCAGCTTCAACGACCTCGTGGTAAAGGCGGTGGCACTGTCGCTCCGTCAGCATCCCGCAGTGAATGCCTCCTGGATGGGCCATGCCATACGCAGGTACCACCACGTACATATCGGTATCGCCGTGGCCGTGGAAGATGGTCTGATCGTACCGGTCGTTCGATTCGCCGACCAGAAAGGGCTGCCACAGATCGCAGCGGAAAGCAAGGAGCTGTCCGGAAAGGCCCGATCGAAAAAGCTTCAACCCGCCGAATTCACAGGAAATACGTTCACCATATCCAATCTGGGCATGATGGATATCGATTCGTTCACGGCGATCATCAATCCCCCAGACAGCTGCATCCTGGCCGTGGGTAAGATCCGTCAGACCGTAGTACCGAACGGAAACGCATTTGCCGTTGCACACGTACTGAAACTCACCCTCAGCTGCGACCACCGCAGCGTGGACGGAGCCACCGGCGCCGCATTCCTGCAGACCGTAAAAAAGTACCTGGAAAATCCGGCCGGACTGATGCTTTGAACACGCTACTCCCGTGGGACGAACGCGCTGCCGTATTTTCAGAAATTATTGAAACTTCGTTCAGGTCAACTAGTTTCGTATCATGAAACTGACCGAAGCCAGACAGCAATTCATCAGCAGCTGGGGGGCCCTGGGTACCCATTGGGGCATCAACCGTACCATGGCCCAGATACATGCCTTGCTCCTCATCGCTCCCGACCCCCTGCCGCAGGATGCGATCATGGAAGAGCTGGGTATCAGCAGGGGCAATGCCAATATGAACATCCGGGAACTGGTGCATTGGGGACTTGTCGAAAGGGTCATCGTACCCGGCGAACGCAAAGAGTTCTTTTCAGCGGAAAAGGATATATGGAAGGTCGTTACCCGCATCGTAAAAGAGCGGAAAAAGCGCGAACTGGAACCCATGCTTCAACTGCTGGACCGGCTGGAGGCCGTGGATGGGGACAGGCGTGACCGGGACGTAAGGGCCTTTACCGATACCGTGGGCGCCATCCGGAAACTGGGCCAACAGGCCGACCGAACCCTCGAGTCAATGGTTCGGGCAGAGGAACGCTGGTTCATCGGATCCTTGTTGAAGTTCCTGAAATGATCCTACATCGGATATAAAAAATTGATACGCAATAATTTAAATCGCAATAGTGGCCCATAAAAAAACACTTGTCCTGGGTGCCTCCGATAATCCTGCCCGCTACAGCAATATGGCTATCAGGAAGTTACGTGCCCATGGACATCCCGTCATAGCGGTCGGTCACCGGGAGGGGCATGTGGGGGATGTGGCCATTTACACTGATCCGCTTGCCGAAGCGGACGTGGACACCGTGACCCTGTATTTGAGTCCAAAACACCAGCAAGTATATTATAACTATATATTATCCCTCTCGCCAAACCGCATCATCTTCAACCCAGGCACCGAGAACGAGGAACTGGCCTCCCTGGCCAAAGCCCATGGCATACAACCCCTGGATGCCTGCACCCTGGTACTTCTCAGCACATTCCAATTCTGACCCTGCCCAGCCCCCAAAGGGGGAAAATCGTAATTCAACAGGACCCCGTTTCGAAAATTTACGAAAGGCGGGCTAGTAGTAGTGCGTAAACGCCTCAGATTCTTCGCTTAGAACTTGGAATCGGGTCATCGATTTACAAATCTTGCACTACCGACCCGATGAAGACCGCAGCTGCGAAAGCTGCAGAACAATATCCAATAGATCCTAAAAGGAGTTTTATGAAAAACCTTCGTACCGTCGTTGTATTCATTGGTATGGTCGGCTGGAGCCTGGCAGCGAACGCTCAAATGACGACCCCTCCCGTAACCGAGCCGGATTACAACAGACCCCGCCTCTTCAATTCCCTTTCCAACCGAATCGAGCTGGAAACTACTGATCTGAATGGCCTTTTTGGCAAGCAGCCCGGCCAGGCCACAAGCCTGAAAATGAGCCCGGACAATTCCATCCGACTGGAAGGTGAAACCGTTTCCTCTGGCAACGATACAAAGAGCCGGGTGGAACAAGTGGTGATCCGGGCGCAAAATTTCAACGGTGCCCGTCTGTTCCTCTCCAAGATCCAGCATGAAGATGGTACCATCACCTACCGGGGCCGGATCCTGAGCAAGGCCCATGGTGATCTTTATGAACTCGAGTATGCCGATGGCCGCTATGCCCTGGTCAAAAAAGGGTATTACGACCTCGTCAACGAATAAAGCCCGTTTTTCATCCGTACCCCCCTACCCTAGTATCCAAAAAACCTGAAAAACGCTTTAGAATGAAAAACCTTCTCTACACCGCCCTGACACTGATCCTGCTGAATGTGGCCATGCTCGGCCAGTCACAGGTGCCCGTGATGAGCAGCCTGCCGACCGCTGGGCCCGTTCTCTACCTCGATTTCGACGGACACACGGTCGAGAACACATCCTGGAACTACAACGGACCCATCTATGCCGCCGGCTCCGGTATGACCAACGAAAACATCACGACGGTATTCAACCGGGTAGCCGAAGACTACCGCCCGTTCAATATCAACGTAACGACCGACTCCACCAAGTACTGGGCGGCCAGCGCCACCCGCCGGATGCGTGTGATCCTGACCGTTACCCACCAGTGGTACGGGAGCAGTGCCGGCGGAGTCGCCATGGTCAACTCGTTCACCTGGGGAGACAACACCCCTTGCTGGGTATTCACGCAGCTGCTGGGCGTAACCTCTGTTAAGAATATTGCCGAAGCGGTTTCACATGAAGCAGGTCACACCTTCGGCCTCTACCACCAATCAACTTATGACGCCAACTGTGTGAAGCTTTCCGACTACAATACCGGTATCGGCAGTGGCGAGATCGGCTGGGCCCCTATCATGGGCGTAGGCTACTACCGCAACTTCACCCTCTGGAACAGCGGCCCGAATTCCTATGGTTGCACCAATATCCAGAATGACCTGTCGGTGATCACCAGCGGGAATGGAGTCACCTTCCGTACCGATGACTTTTCCGGAACCTTCAATCAGGCCTCGGCCGTGAACTTCATAAATAACCAGTTCACACTGAACGGTATTGTTACGGAAAGTGCCGATATCGATATGTTCAAGTTCACCCTGGCCACCAACCAGCGGATCGTTCTGAATGCCATCCCGTACAATGTGGGTACGGGCAATTCGGGCTCGAACCTCGACATGCAGGTCAGCTTATTCAATGGCTCGCGGTCATTGCTGAACGTTTTTAATCCCGGGACTCTCCTCAGTTCCTTTATCGACACCACGCTCGCTGCCGGCACCTATTTCATCAAAGTGGAAGGCAAGGGCAATGTGTACGCCCCCAGCTATGCCAGCCTGGGCTCCTACTCGATCCAGGCCAACATAGGGCTGAATGTACTGCCCCTCCGCCGGCTCGAGCTGCAGGGCGCCCTGATCAACGATCGGCATCGGTTGGGCTGGGTCATCGATGCCGACGAGCAGGTGGTAGAGCAGGTGATGGAATTCTCCACGAACGGCCGCACCTTCACCACCCTGACCGTACCGGCCAATGCCGACCGCCAGTACCTGTACAACCCCGCCGGCGACCAGGCCGTACAATACCGCCTGAAGGTGACCTTTGACAACGGTAAGACCCACTATTCGAACATCGTCACCCTGCGTAATATCGGTAAGGACACCCGTCCGAAGCTGCTGAGCAATCTGGTAGGTACAACCTTGAACGTGACGAGCCCGGGAACGTACAGCTACACCATCAGCGATATCGGTGGCCACCTCATCAGCCGCGGCCAACTGGTGAACGGCATGAATAATCTGTCGTCCGGCCAACTGCCCGCCGGTATGTACGTGATCCGCTTCTTCGATAACGTGAACCAGTGGACCGAGAAGTTCGTACGCCAATAAACGCTTTCCAGTCCCGGTCACCGGGACGATAATCCGTTCCCTTTATTGCCCGTAAGAGGTTTTCCTGTAACTTAGGAAAACCTCTTTTTTTATGCGCTGGAGACGTTTCAACGGAGACCCGATCGAATTGCCCATCCGCGAGGCGGTGGAGGAGGCCATACGGCGCGAAACAGAGAAGGGCTTTCGGCTGAAAGTTTGCATCGGGACCGACTCCCAGGTGAAAGGCCCCGAAACCGAGTTCGCCACCGTGATCGTTTTCCTCCGCGAGGGACACGGTGGATTCATGTTCCTCCATAATGAAAAGACCCGGCAACCCTTTACAATCAAGGAACGCATGCTGATGGAAGTCGCCAAAAGCATCGAGATCGCCTACGACCTCTGTGAACTATTCACGGTTTACGATGTGGATATGGAGGTCCATGCGGATATCAACACGAACCCGCATTTCAAAAGCCATGATGCGCTGCGGGAAGCCATGGGATACATCCTGGGAATGGGATTCGCTTTCAAGGCCAAGCCGGAAGCCTTTGCCAGCAGCAGCTGTGCCAACAAGGCCGTCAACTAAAGGGGTCTCCCGGATGCGATATTCACACCTCACCGGTCCTTCGACAGGATGCCGCCGATGAAGTCCACGATTTCCTGACGGCCCTCTTTACGCAGCGAGGATGTGAGGAAAAAGGGCGGAGGTGCCTCCCACCGTTCCTGCATGGCTGCCAGAAAAGCATCCGCATGACGACGTGTAGCACCCGGTTTATTTTTATCGGTCTTTGTAAAAACCAGCGCGAAAGGCCGCTCCCAGGCCCCCAGCTGATCGATAAAAGAGAGATCGATCGATTGGGGTTCATGCCGGCTGTCGATGAGCACGAACAGGCAGGCCAAATTCTCCCGCTTCCGGATATAGGACTCGATCATATTCTGCCAGTTGTTCCGGGCTTTCTGGGATAACCGGGCATATCCGTACCCCGGCAGGTCCACGAAATAAAATGGCGGGCCGGAGTCGGGCCGCAATTCATAATGATTGATAAGCCGGGTCTTACCCGGGGTTGCCGAGATACGGGCCAGGTTCTTCTTGCCCGAGATCATATTGATCAATGAGGACTTCCCCACATTGCTCCTCCCGATGAAAGCGAATTCGGTCCGCTTGGGCGGTGGACATTGTTTGTAGGTAGCGCTGCTGATGACATATCGTGCATCCTGTATCTCCATCGGATGCAAAGTAAGCACTTCACACGTGAATCCTCCGGTACCAGCCACCCTACCAGGGTTCCACAGGGAAAGGAACGTTCCGCTCCAGCACGTACCTTTGCACCGAACACATGTCGCATCCCCACGATCATATCCGTCCCTTCAAGACCTCCGCTGAAGACAAAAAAACCCAGGTGGCCGACATGTTCGACCGGATCGCCGGACGGTACGATGCCCTGAACCGGATCCTCTCGGCACGAATCGATGTCGGTTGGCGCCGCAAGGCCATAAAGGCGCTTCGGCCCGACAAGCCCCGCTGTATTCTGGATGTGGCCACGGGTACGGCCGATATGGCCATTTTGGCTGCAGGCCTGCTGCCTGATACCCGGATCGAGGGCATTGACCTTTCTGCCAATATGCTGGATGTTGGATCCAAAAAAATTGAAAAAGAGGGCCTTACAGACCGAATCCGGTTACAAAAAGGAGACGCTGAAGCAATAATGTTTCCCGACGCGACGTTTGATGCAGTGATGGTGGCCTTTGGCGTACGAAATTTTGAAGACCTGGAAAAAGGCCTGTCTGAAATGAAGCGGGTCCTGAAACCGGGCGGACGACTGATGGTGCTGGAATTTTCCAGACCCCGGGCACGTTCCATTCGCGGGCTCTACAACCTATACATGCGTGTGGTTGCCCCGCAGGTAGCCCGGTGGTTCCGGCAAAACCCGGAAGCATACCAATACCTGAACGAGTCAGCCAACGCATTTCCAGATCGACAGGATTTTGTTGAGATAATGAACAGCCAGGGCTATACCGAAACAGGCTTTAAACCCCTTACGTTGGGGATATGCTGCATGTACCAAGGAAGAAAACCCCAATGAACCGAACGATCCGACTCGCCGTCCTTTTTCTCCTGCAGTTCGCCTCCCTGTCCGGATCGGCCCAGTACCGCTATTCCCGAGTAGAGGAATTCCAGCCGGACCACGACCTGAAACCGTATTACTTCGGACTGACGGTTGCCATCAATATGGCCCGGTTTCAGACACACCTTCACCCCCGATTCCTGCAAACGGACAGCATCTATGTTGCCGAGCCGAATAATGCAGGCGGACTGGCATTGGGACTCATGGCCACGGCACGGCTTTCCAATCGGTTCCAGG
>JBJOMF010000273.1:0-8282 GCA_046052505.1 Bacteroidota bacterium
CTCCTGTTTTCCAGTTGCGCTACAGTATAAAAAAGTGCTGCTACTGGGGGTCAGTTACCTTAATGACGTCGGGGATTCCCGATCTACACCAGTGGAAGGATTTTACGACCGGCTCCTCGCAGCGGGATGTCACATTACCCTGCACGACCCGCATGTGCTGTACTGGGAAGAAAAGGATCTGTGGGTGAGCCAGGACCTGGATGCCCTGCTGACCGGCAGCTATGATATCATTGCCATCACCACGGGTCACCTGGAATACCGGGGCAACGACGCGCTGATTCGCCGCCTGGCGGAACTCCCGCCTGCCTTTGTGTACGATACCATCGGGGTGTTGTCGAATGAAGAAATCAGCACACTGGCTGCCAGACACCGGGTGAAGGTGATCGGAAGAGGGGACATTTAGCAGGGCGGGTTGATCGGCAGATATATACTATCCCTAAACCCTAAACCCTAAACCCTCAACATCTCTACATAACCTCAACCTACAATGCCCAAAAAAGTACTGATCCTTGGAGGAGCCGGTTTCATCGGTTTTAATGTGGCGAGATACCTGGCCGCAAACCGTGACTATGACCTTACCATTGCTGACAATTTCATGAAGAAGAATCGGGATGAAGAATTCGAGAACCTGGTACGCAACCACGGGATACGGGTGATCGAAGATGATTTTTCCCGGCCCGATGCATACGATAAACTCGATGCCCGTTATGATCAGGTTTATATGATGGCCGCCCTTGTGGGGGTCGATAATGCCAATAACCGACCGCATGAAGTGATCCGGATCAATACGGCTCTTACGCTTTACACCCTGGAATGGGTCCGCCGGTCCGCCATCGGAAAGGTGCTGTTTGCCTCCACCAGCGAGAATTATGCAGGCACCATCGAGGCGTTCGGCTATGCGGTGCCCACGCCGGAAGAAGTACCCCTGACCATTCAGCATATCGGCCATCCCCGCTTCACCTATGCGGTGACCAAGATCCTCGGGGAGTCGGGATTCCTTAACTATGCCCGGATGCTCGGATTCGAAACCACGATCGTACGTTACCACAATGTATTTGGTCCGAGGATGGGCTTTAACCACGTGGTGCCCCATCTCGTCATCCGGTTCCGCAACGGGGAAGACCCGTATCGGATCTACGGGCATGATCAGACGCGTGATTTCTGCTACATCACCGATGCCGTAGAAGGCACCGTGCTTGCTATGGAAACGGCCGGTACAAATGGGCAGATCTACCACCTGGGTACCGGTGTGGAGATCACTATCGAAGCGCTGACGCGCTATACGGGAACGCTCATGGGTTATACCGGCTCCTATACCCATGCACCTACCTATCCCGGATCCGTGTCACGCCGGAGTCCTGATATACGGAAATCACAGCGCGACCTGGGCTTCGTGGCGAAGACCGACTGGAAGGACGGACTCAAAGAAACGGTCGACTGGTACAATCGGTATTTTGATTCCGGAAAAACGACACCGGAGCCGGTCACCTTTCAATAAGTCAAGTCATGTATCCGTTGATCAAGCGGTTTTTCGACCTCCTGTTCTCCTTGTTAGCACTGCTGCTATTGCTACCGCTGTTCGTTCCGGTCATCCTTCTGCTGCTTCTTACAGGGGAGCATGCGGTATTTTACCGACAAGAACGCGTAGGATATCGAAACCGGATCTTCGGGATCTGGAAATTCGCCACCATGCTCAGGAACAGTCCGAACATGGGTTCCCGGGACCTCACCATGCGCAACGATCCCCGCGTTACACCCGTCGGCAGATTCCTGCGGAAGTCGAAGGTCAACGAACTGCCTCAATTGATCAACATTCTGACCGGTGATATGTCCTTCACCGGACCGCGCCCGTTGATGAAAAGCGGTTTCGACCGTTATTCCGATGATATGAAGGATAAGGTTTACCGCGTGGTCCCGGGTTTGACAGGCATCGGCTCGATCGTATTCCGGGATGAGGAGCTGATCATGACCAACAGCAAATTGCCCCCCGATGAATGTTACCGAAGGGAGATCCTCCCGTACAAGGGCGCTTTGGAGTTGTGGTATCAGTCACATCGGAATTTCTATACGGATTTCATGATACTGTTCCTCACGGCCTGGTATGTATTGTCCCCCTCCAGCCGGCTGGTGTATCGCATCTTTCCATCCCTGCCTTCCTATGCTGACGGAAAAGTCGAAATCAAGCCCTGATGTTCCGGATATTCCAACGATCTAAAAACGGCCCTGGTGACCTGTTCAGCCGCTTGGGAACGGATATGCACTCGCACCTGCTTCCCGGGGTGGACGACGGATCGCCGGATCTGGCCACTTCGTTGGAATTGATCCGAGGGCTGGCGGGATTAGGTTACAAACGCCTGGTCACAACGCCCCATGTGCTATGGGAAATGTATCCGAACACCCGGGAGGGTATCCTCCGCAAGGCGAATGAGCTTCGTTCGGCTGTTGAGCAAGAGGGCATCGGTGTGGAGATCGGGGTAGGCGCTGAGTATTTTCTTGACGCTCATGTGGCAGGGTTACTGCAGCGCAAGGAACCTTTGCTCACGATCGGGGGCAACAAGGTGCTCTGTGAATTTTCATTGGCATTTCCCTCTCACGACCTGAAGGATATCCTCTTTGAGATGAACATGTGCGGTTACCAGCCGGTGATCGCCCATCCGGAACGATATATCTATCTCCAGCATCAGAAAGAATTCTTCGACGAGTTGAAGCATGCCGGATGCCTCTTCCAGCTCAACATCCTCTCTCTGACGGGCCACTACGGAAAAGCCGTGGACGAACTGGCCCATTATCTTCTCCGCAAAGGCTATTATGATCTCGCCGGGACCGACCTGCATCATGCACGGCATCTTGCCGGTTTGCAGTCGTTCTCCGATCCTGCGCTGGCCGAGCGGGTTGCCTCCGGCAGCCTGCTGAATTCCCTGCTTTAAAAATTGTAAAGAAGCTCCCGGAAATTAAAATCCGGGACCACTCCGCTGAGAAGGGGCCGGTTGAAGATCTGCTCCAGCGGTCCGGACTTCAGGAATTTTCCGTGTCGGGAATAGATCCCGTAGATGAAGCGGAAATCATGCGGCACCCGGAGTTCTTCGTAAAAAATCTTGCCCTTGGTAGGTATCTTGGCTAGCTCCAGCGTCTTTCCCTTTAGCCGTCGCCGCACATCGCCGATGGTCAGCGGCGTTCTGTTCTTGTCCAGCCCCAGCCAATTGGCATTGGTACCCACGAGCATCCAGCCCCTTTTTGTTTTCACTTCGAACATGGCATGCGAACGCAGGCCCTTTTTAAAGAAATTCCGGAAGTGGGTCACTTTGTCCGTAGCGGTGAAGTAGATATACACATGCCGGGTTTTGAAACCGGCCTCCCGAAGGATCTTTTCCTGGAAAAAGGCCCGGTTGAAGCAAACCCCCTTTCGGTTCTCGTAGAGGTATTTCATGTTGGAAGCCTCCTCGAAAGGGGCATCTCCGCTCCTGATCTGGTACAGGGTACTGTCCTGCAGTGTGGAGATGAATGCGATCTGGGTTTCAAAGGAGGCGTGAACGCCTTGCAGGCGGGCCTTCAGGCCCCATTCATTGATGAATTTATCTATATAAAACCGGTCCCTTAGTGATGTATTCAACCGGGCATTGAAAAGCAGGGTCAGCGCGATAATTCCGACCGCGCCAAACAGCAGGGCCCGCTTCAAGCGTACCCGCCAATTTGCTTTAGCTTTCTGATTTTCAATCATTAATTCGTGAATATAGGGGATACACCTGTAAAAATAAGTACAAGTTTTTCGCTGTGGGGCACCAATTAAATCAGTAAAAATATATAATATGTTATTCCAATACAATCAATAGCGATTCCGTTGAAAATTCCTTTCTGGCGTACTGAACTTTTTGGGGTACGGGTTGTCTCTTTAGTGCTATGAACGCTTTTACGATCAAGGACCTGGAGAATCTGACTGGAATAAAGGCGCATACCATTCGCATTTGGGAACAACGCTACAGTTTTCTGAAACCGCAGCGTACGGCCACCAACATTCGCTACTATTCCAACGAGGAGTTGAAATCCGTTCTCAATATCGCCCTGCTTAACAAGTACGGGTATAAGATTTCCCATATAGACCGCATGCGGCCGGAGGAGATCCGGGAGCGCATCCTATCCCTGGGCGATCCCCGGGCCGTACTGGAGCGGATCGTGAACGAGCTTGTACAGGAAATGGTGGGCATGAATATCGAGCAATTCGAAAAAGTGCTCACCGGCTTCATCCAGTCAAAGGGGGTTGAGAAAACGGTCACCCAGATCATCTTCCCCTTCCTTGAAAAGATCGGGATCCTTTGGATCACCGGGCACATTAACCCTGCCCAGGAGCACCTGGTCACCAACATCATCCGGCAGAAGCTGATCGTCGCCATCGAGGGTACGGTATCACCCCTGCGTTCCGAAAAGACCGTGCTGCTTTTCCTGCCCGAGGCCGAGCACCACGAACTGGGTCTTCTCTACATGTACTACCTGCTCAAGAGCCGCGGGATCCACACCATTTATCTTGGTGCCAATGTTCCCTTCCGTGATGTGGAATACGTGGTCAAGATCAAAAAGCCCGACCTCCTCTTCACGCATTTGACCGCCACCGGCGCGGCCTTCAACTTCGAGAAATTCCTCAATAAGGTTTCCAATTTTATGCCCGAAATGTCTATGATTGTATCGGGTCAGATTACACAAAATTACCGCAAGGCCGTTCCCGGTAACGTGACCCTCAAGCGATCGCTCCCCGAGGTCATCGAGTTCCTTAATGCTATATAGCGAAGTAAATCAATCAGTTAAGACTGTTTAAAATTTTGTGTAAATAATTACACAAAAAGGTTTGGCGGGCATTTCCGATGTGTTTAACTTTATTTTCCAATTATTAAACACATCTAGTATGTCGACCGCAGAATTTAGCCAGTATCTGGTAAGCCAGTCCGATTTTTTGAGGCCCTTTGCCATCAATCTGACCCGTGACTCCGAGGCCGCCAACGACCTCTACCAGGAGACCCTCTACAAGGCTCTTGCCAACCACGACAAATACCATGCGGGTACCAATATCAAGGCCTGGCTGTTCACCATTATGCGGAATATTTTCATCAACAACTACCGCCGGAAGGCCAAGCAGCGTACCATCTTCGACAACAGTGGAAATGATTACCTGCTGGATCAGAATCAGGCCCACGTGGCCAATAAGGCAGAGGGCAGTCTGCGTATGAAGGAGATCCAGGAGGCGATTGCCGGCCTGCCGGATATATTCAAAACGCCTTTTTTATTGTACTTTGACGGGTACAAGTACAACGAGATCGCCGACATGCTGCAGGAACCGCTGGGCACCATCAAGAGCCGGATCCACTTTGCCCGCAAGCTGTTGAAAGAGCAGATCTCCCGTTACTGAAATAAACCGCATTTTGACCCAACGTTCCGTTATCGTTATTGGCAGCGGCTTCGCCGGCCTGTCTGCCGCTTCTTTCATGGCCCGCGCAGGCTGGAAAGTGACCGTACTGGAACGGCATGGTACACCCGGTGGCCGCGCCCGCCAGTTCACCGAGGCCGGGTTCACCTTCGACATGGGCCCCAGCTTCTACTGGATGCCCGATGTGTTCGAACGGTACTTCGCCCAGTTCGGCAAGAAGGTAGCTGATTATTACACCCTCGAACGGCTTGATCCTTCCTACCGGGTATACTGGAACGACGGCTTCACCGACATCCCGGCCGACTACGAAGCGCTGAAAAAGGTCTTTGAGTCCATCGAACCCGGAAGCGGTCCCCGGCTCGATGCCTTTCTGAAGGGAGCCGCTTACAAGTACGATGTCGGCGTGAACAAACTCGTGTATAAACCCGGACGCTCCCTGCTCGAATTCATGGACTGGGAGACCATCAGCGGGGTTTTCAAACTGCAGGTGTTCTCGTCTATCAGCCGCCATATTGCCCGGTACTTCAAGCACCCGAAGCTCCGGCAACTGATGGAATTTCCGGTACTCTTCCTGGGCGCACTCCCCGAAGACACCCCCGCTCTCTACAGCCTCATGAACTATGCCGATATCCGCGGTGGCACCTGGTACCCCCGGGGTGGTATGTATGCCGTGGTGGATGCCATGTACCGGCTGGCCTGTGAACTTGGCGTCGAATTCCGGTTCAATGAACCGGTCCGTTCCATCGAGGTAACGGACGGGCGGGCCGTGGCCGTGCATACGGATACCGGACGCCAAGCAGCCGATGCCATCATCAGCGGAGCCGACTATGCGTACACCGAATCGATGCTGCTGCCTCCGGGAAGCCGTTCCTATAGCGATCGATACTGGAACAGCCGAACCATGGCACCTTCCTGCCTGCTTTATTATGTGGGACTGAACAAGCGGCTCCGGCATCCCCGGCACCATTCGTTGTTCTTCGATGTGCCCTTCGCACCTCACGGCAGGGAGATCTACAAGACCCCCCGCTGGCCCTCCGAACCCTTATTTTATGTGAGTGTTGCATCCTTATCGGACCCTGCCGCGGCACCGCCGGGTTGCGAATCGGTGGTCTTTCTGGTGCCGATCGCTGCCGGACTGGAAGGCGATACCGAGGCGTTGCGTGACAAGTATTTCGAGACCATCGCCCGCCGGATGGAAAAATATACCGGCGAATCGATCCTCGATGCGGTCATCTACAAACGTTCTTACTCCGTATCCGATTTCGTGGGCGACTATAACGCTTTTCGGGGCAATGCCTACGGTCTGGCCAATACCCTCCTGCAAACTGCCATTTTCCGTCCTTCCTGTGAAAGCAAGAAAGTCAAAAACCTGTTCTATACCGGACAGCTTACGGTGCCCGGGCCCGGGGTTCCACCCTCGCTGATCAGCGGGGAGGTGGTAGCCGGACAGGTGGTCAAACGGATAAAATAAAAAAACTCTTTATATTCAATCCATGGTAGACCTGTTTCACAGTACCAGCGAGACTTGCAGCCAGCTCGTGACCCGGCGTTACAGCACGTCGTTCTCCTCCGCGATCCGGCTCCTTCACCGTGACCTGCGAACGCCCATTTTTAATATATACGGGTTCGTTCGCTTTGCGGATGAGATCGTGGATACCTTTCACGAGCACGATAAGGATCTGTTGCTCACCCGATTCCGGGAGGAGACCTACGATGCCATCCGCCGCGGCATCAGCCTGAACCCCATCCTGAACAGCTTCCAGCGTACCGTTAATCAGTACCATATCGACCTCAAGTTGGTCGAGGCTTTTTTCCACAGCATGGAAATGGACCTGGGTAAGAAATCCTACGACGAGGCGGGCTACCGTGAATACATTTACGGGTCGGCCGAAGTCGTTGGGCTGATGTGCCTTTATGTTTTTTGCGACGGCAACCAGGCGCTTTATGAGAAGCTCGAGGCACCGGCACGCTCGCTGGGTGCCGCATTTCAGAAAGTGAATTTTTTGAGGGATATCCGGGCCGACTTCAATGGCCTATCTCGGATCTATTTCCCGGGCTGTGATTTCAATAATTTCACGGAGGCCGATAAGCGCCGGATCGAGGCGGATATCGAGGCCGATTTCAGGGATGCTTATCACGGCATTCTCCGTCTGCCCCTGAAAGCCCGCTTCGGTGTCTATGTGGCATACAAGTACTACCTGTCGCTGTTCCGCAAGATCCGCCGGACCGGTCACCACCGCATCCTGGAGTCCCGGATCCGCATCCCCAATTATTACAAGGCCATGATCATCCTACGGGCCGGCCTCAAAAACCAGCTCCGGCTCATCTGATCATGTCCCTTCAGGAAGTCATTCTGGTCGATGGGACGGATCGTCCCTGTGGTCGCATGGAAAAGATGGAGGCGCACCGGCGCGGGCTGCTGCACCGGGCTTTCAGCGTTTTCATCGTTGGCTCGGATGGCAGGATGCTCTTGCAGCAGCGGGCCCTTTCCAAATACCATAGCGGGGGCTTGTGGACCAACGCCTGCTGCAGCCATCCGGCACCCGACGAGGATACCGCCGTGGCGGCCCGCAGACGGGTCCGGGAGGAACTGGGGATCGATATCCCGCTGGAGCGGCTTTTCGACTTCACCTACCGGGCCGAACTCGAAGGGGGGCTGACCGAGCACGAATTCGACCACGTGTTCCTGGGCCGGTACGATGGTCCACTGCCGTTCAATACAGCGGAGGTGATGGCGGTCCGCTGGGTCCCGATGTCCGAGATCGAACGATCCCTTTCCGGGGAACCGGAATCCTTCACCGTCTGGTTCCGCATCGCTTTTCCTTTGCTAAAACAGGCCCGGCAGCCCCTTCAGGTCGCACCGGCACAG
>JBJOMF010000274.1:0-7128 GCA_046052505.1 Bacteroidota bacterium
AAATAAAAGGCAAACAAGAAAAACGACTTTAACTAAAGAACGGGAAGCCCCGCTTCCCGGGGATCGCGGAACGCCAATACATCGCGGGCCTCATACTGCAGGTTACGGCCATGCTTGTAACGCAGGTTGGTCGTCGTTTGCTTATCACCCACCACCTTGCAGGGCGTCTTCACCCGAACGCTGCCGTGGTCAGTGGCCAACACCATCCGTATCGGCTTATCGGCGATCTTTTTCAAAGCCTGGTGCAACGGCGAATGCTCGAACCAGGAGGAGGTGATGCTGCGGTAGCTCATCTCATCACCGGCCAGTTCCTTCAGGACCTCCATTTCGGTACGGGCATGGCTGAGCATGTCCACGAAATTGTAAACGATCACGTTGATGTCGTTCCCGAGCAGGTTATGTACGGTATTGACCAGCTCAAGGCCGGCCTGATTGTTGACCACCTTGGTGTACGACACCTTCAGGTCCGGGTGACCCAGCCGCCGCAACTGGGAACGGAGGAATTCTTCTTCGTGCAGGTTCTTACCGCCCTGCTCATCGTCATTTTTCCATTGTGCAGGGAACGTGCGTTCGATATCCATCGGCAAGAGTCCGGAAAAAATGGCATTTCTTGTATACTGCGTAGCGGTTGGAAGGATGCTGTAAAAGCTGTCTTCCTCCAGGATCCGAAAGCTCTCCGAAAAAATAGGCTGTATCGCCTTCCATTGATCGAACCGGAGGTTGTCGATCAGTACGAAGAACAGAGGCGTGCCTTTCTCAACATGTGGCAGGACCTTCTCCTTGAACAGGGTATGACTCATGACCGGCCCTTCCGTTCTCTTGGGCGATACCCAACGGGCATAATTACGGGAAACGAACTTGAAGAATTCCGTATTTGCCTCCCCTTTCTGGCTTTGAAGGACCTCCTGCATCTCGGGGCTGTCGCTCTTTTCCATCTCCAGTTCCCAATACACCAGTTTTTTGTAAATATCCATCCACTCGGTATGGTCGGGGTTGCTGTTCAGCGCCATGAACAGGTTCCGGAACTGCTGCTGGTAGGCCGTCGTGGTCCGTTCGGCGATGAGCCGCTTGTTATCGATGATCTTCTTGAGACTGAGCCAAACCTGATTGGGATTGACCGGCTTGATGAGGTAATCGCTGATCTGCGATCCGATGGCCTCATCCATCAGGTTTTCGGTCTCGTTCTTGGTGATCAGTACGACCGGGAGCGACTGCCGCAATTCTTTGATCTTGGCCAAGGTTTCCAGCCCGGTGATGCCGGGCATGCTCTCATCGATGAGCAACACGTCCACCGCGTGATCCCTGACATAGTCGATTGCATCGAAACCGTTGGTGAAGGTCTGCACCTCATAACCCTTGTTCTCAAGGAAGAGCTTCTGCGATTGCAGGCTCTCGATCTCATCGTCGACCCAGATGATCTTTGCAATGGACATGTTGGAGATGACAGGGTTTTGATTCGGAAAGGATGGCCGCTTAGCCACCTCCCAAAAATAGCTTATTACCGGGCGCGGTCGTACATTTGTCCTCCTCCCTTTAACAAAAATGCAACATGCAGGGCCCACGCAAGATCATCAATGACCCGGTATACGGTTTCATCACCATCGATCATCCGGTGATCGGCAGCCTGATCGCACATCCTTGGTTCCAACGGCTTCGCAATATCCACCAGATGGCCTTTGCACACCTGGTATACCCGGGGGCCGTCCACTCCCGCCTGCATCACGCGCTCGGGGCCTACCACCTGATGTGTACCGCGATCCGGGAACTGAGAGGCAAGGGTACTGAACTGACCCCGGAGGAGGAGCTGGGCGCAAAGATCGCCATCCTCCTGCATGATATCGGTCACGGCCCTTTTTCGCACGCACTGGAGGAAGAGTTGATCCCCGATGTATCGCACGAAACGCTTTCGCTGCGGTTGATGCAGCGGCTCAACCAGGATATGGGCGGGGCCCTGGAAACGGCCATTGCTATTTTCACCGGCCGGCATCCCAAACACTTTTTACACCAACTCGTTTCCGGCCAGCTGGATGTGGACCGCATGGATTATCTCAACCGGGACAGTTTCTTCACCGGAGTCGCAGAGGGGGTGATCGGATATGATCGGATCCTGAAGATGCTTACTGTGCATGAGGGGCAGCTGATGGTAGAGGAAAAGGCCATCTATTCGATCGAGAAATTCCTGCTTAGCAGGCGGCTCATGTACTGGCAGGTATATCTGCACAAGACCGTCGTATGTGCTGAAAAGACCCTGCAACAGGTACTCCACCGGGCCGTTGAGACCGGTGCCGAGGCACCGTCCCCCTTTCTAAATCTCTTTCTACGTGGTCGGGCATCCGCCGAATCGGTGGACCGTTGGCTGCCGGAATTCTGTCAGTTGGACGACCATGATGTGATGGGAGCCGTGAAGGCCTGGCAGTTCCATCCGGATAAGGTCTTGTCCCTCCTCTGCCGCACACTCGTGGAGCGCAAGCTGCCTGCGGTCCGGCTTCAGGCAGCTCCCTGGGAGCCTGCCTTCATCGCGGAGAAAAAGGCATATGCCCGGGAGAGCCTGGGACTGACCGAAACGGAAGCGGACTATTTCGTATTCACCGGAGAGGCAAGCAATACCCTGTACAATCCGGTCGCAGAGCGCATCAACATCCTTTTCCGGGACGGGCGGGTATGTGATATCTCAGAAGTGGACAATGCCCTGATCCGGCACACAGTGAGCGGCGCGGTCAAAAAATATTACATTTGTTATCCCCGGTAGATCCGGGTACGTACTCCGTCCGGAATGATTTCCGGCACTGCCAACCCAACGACTAAACCCTACCGGATGCAATTCTCCGCCCGACAGATCGCCCTGCTCATCGATGGTGTAGTGGAAGGGAATCCGGAGGTATCGGTGACCTCCTTTGGTAAGATCGAGGAGGCGCTCGCCGGGCAGCTTTCGTTTCTGGCCAACCCAAAGTACGAGGACCATCTGTATGCTACCGGTGCATCGATCGTGATCGTGAACCGCGACCTGTCACTGCGCCAACCGGTGATGGCCACCCTGATACGGGTCGGCGATGCCTATTCGGCCTTCGCCGCCCTGCTGCAACATTACCAACAGCTCATTCAGCAGCAGCTCACAGGAGTGCAACAGCCCTCGTTCGTAGCGCCATCGGCCATTCTGGGTGAATCGGTGTTCATAGGAGCCTTTGCATACGTTTCCGACGGCGTATCCGTTGGGGACGGGTCCAAGGTCCATCCCCAGGTTTACCTCGGCCGGAATGTGCAGATCGGGAAGCAGTGCATCCTTCATCCGGGCGTGAAAGTGTACGACGACTGCCGGTTGGGGGACCGGGTGACCGTCCATGCCGGGAGCATCATCGGCAGCGATGGATTCGGTTTTGCCCCGCAGGAGGACGGTTCCTTCCGAAAGGTTCCTCAGATCGGCAATGTGATCATCGAGGACGACGTGGAGATCGGCTCCAATACCACGATCGACCGTGCCACCATCGGCTCAACCCTCATCCGCAGTGGTGCCAAGCTGGACAATCTGATCCAGATCGCACATAACGTGGAGATCGGGCAACATACCGTGGTCGCCGCACAGGCCGGTATCAGCGGGAGCACGAAAGTTGGCAACAATGTGCTGATCGGCGGGCAGGCAGGGATCGTCGGCCATATTCACCTCGGTGATGGGGCCCGTGTCAATGCGCAGAGTGGAGTGAGCAAATCCATACCGGCGGGTAAAGCGGTTACCGGCTCCCCGGCCTATGATTATACCGCAGCCCTGAAAAGCCAGGCACTGACCCGCAAACTGCCAGACATCGAGAAAACGATTCTGCAACTCAAGCGGGAGATCGAGGCGCTGCGCAACGGGTCCGGATCGTAAGATTATTCATCGTATGAAGATCGGAGGATTCACATTCGTTCGCAATGCGGTTCGCTTTGATTATCCGGTCGTCGCTTCGATCCGTTCGATCCTGCCCATTGTTGACGTGATGGTGGTTGCCGTCGGAAACAGCGACGATGACACCTTGCAACGGATCCGGTCGATCGGCTCACCCAAGCTCCGGATCATTGAAACGGTGTGGGATGAGACGCTGAAAGAGGGCGGACGGGTACTGGCAACGGAAACCGATAAGGCACTGGCGGCGGTGCCTGCGGAATGCGACTGGGCATTCTACCTGCAGGCGGACGAAGTGGTTCATGAGGACGATCTGGACCGGATCGCAGCATCCGCTCAACATCATCTTGACGATCTGTCCGTAGAAGGCCTGCTTTTCGATTACCTGCACTTTTATGGTACCTACAATCATATCGGCGACTCGCACCGCTGGTACGACAGGGAGGTACGCATCATACGGAATAACGGGTGCATCCGTTCCTACCGGGACGCCCAGGGATTCCGCACCCTTGAAAACCGGAAACTGCGCGTAAAGCCCAGCGGGGCCCGGATCTTCCATTACGGATGGGTGCGCCATCCACAGAAACAACAGGAAAAACTGAATACATTCTACAGCTACTGGAATGGCCCCGGCTATACCATTCCCCATGACGATGAGGCGTTCGACTTTCCCGCTCATATCGACTCCCTGGAACCGTTCAAGGGGACCCATCCTGCCGTTATGAGGGAGCGCATCGCCCTGATGAATTGGACGCTCCGCTTCGACCTGAAGAAAAAAAGGCTCCCGTTCAAAGACCGCCTCCTCCGGGTCGTTGAAAAAGCAACCGGAAGACGGTTCATGGCCTACCGCAATTACAGGATCATCTGATACGACCTGCGCTTGTCATTGGCCGGGCACTTCCTTGCCGTATCGGTCGATGAATTTCATGCTGGACCCTTTCATGACCCGGGCGACGCCATCCGTAAATACATCCGCATAGGAATAGTAAAACCCGATGACGGTCTTGCCTTTTACGTTGATGTAGCCCCACAGGTCATGGTTGTTGGCAACCGGGGCGATCCCCTCGGAGAAACGGCCTGCCAGCGTGTATTCACAGGGTACGGCCCACACGAAATCCGTCGTGATGTACCCATACTTACCGCCTTTTTTCACGGCTGCCAGCCCTTCATGGAAGGAAGCGGCATCCTCATAGCAGGGTGCAACCCGTATGATACCGGTGCTGTCGATAAAGCCCCAACGGCCGCCTTTGCAGACCGCGGCCAGGCCTTCACTGAACGTCAAGGCCTCGTCGTACTCCAAAGGAACGACCAGTTTGCCCTGGCGGTCGACGTATCCGAACTTACCAGCTTTGCTCACCTTGGCCATACCGCAGATGCAATCGTCCACAAAATCATATTGTCGGGCCCAGGGCTGGGCAAAGGTTTCCAAGGGCAATAAAAGCAGCAGGAAAATATAGTTTTTCATACAGCGGTTGTTGAAGTGGGAAATACGGTTTTCAGAGGTAAGCTAGCATCTAACCGGAAGGGGCTACGATGACCCCGGGCAGGCAGGATCATGATAATCAGCAGGCTGCACAACCGGGGCTGGCGAATGACGATTCTTGTATCTTTGCATGCATGACCCAAATGGCTGAAAACAAGACCCCGGCCACCGGCAGCAATGCCCCCGGGTTCAATCCTGACAAGCAACACACCCTCAAGCAGGCGGTCAGCATTTCCGGTACGGGCCTTCATACGGGAATCCTGGCCGATCTGACCTTGCAGCCGGCCGCACCGGGGTTCGGATTTCAGTTCCGGCGGGTGGACCTACCCGATCAGCCGATGATCAAGGCCGACTGTGACTTGGTGACCGATGTCAGCCGGGGGACCACTCTGGAGGCAAACGGAGCACGGGTGAGTACGGTCGAGCATGTACTGGCCGCTCTGGTAGGCATGGGGGTGGACAACTGCCTGATCGAGGTGAACGGTCCGGAGATGCCCATCATGGATGGCAGCTCCCAGCCCTTCGTGGAGCTCATAGAGCAGGCGGGTGTGGTGGAACAGGATGCGGCCAAGGTCTGGTACAGCATCGATGAGAATATTTTCTACTACGACGAATCGAAGCGTGTGGAGATGGTGGCCATGCCCTCAGTGGAATACCAGGTGACCACCCTGATCGATTTCAATTCCCCGGTTCTGGGGACCCAGCACGCTGGGCTGAAGCAACTGCGGGATTTCAGAACAGAAATCGCTCCCTGCAGGACCTTTTGTTTCCTGCATGAACTGGAAACGCTCCTCGACAACAACCTCATCAAGGGAGGCGACGTGAACAACGCCATTGTGATCGTCGACAAGCCGGTCGGTGATTCGGAGATGGACCGGCTTAAGAAGATCTTCAAGAAAGACCGTATCGAGGTGAAGAGCGAAGGTTACCTGAACAACCTGGAGCTCCGGTATCCCAACGAGCCGGCACGGCATAAATTACTCGACGTGATCGGGGATCTGGCCTTGATCGGCTACCCCATCAAAGGCCGGATCATCGCGAACCGTCCGGGTCACAGCACCAATGTGGCTTTCGCCCGTAAGATCAAGCAGTACATCAAGAAGAACAAACATACACGCGGGGTACCGGTGTACGACCCGAGCCAGCCCCCCGTTTACGACCAGCAGTACATTGAGCGGAAGCTCCCCCATCGGTATCCGTTTGCGCTGGTCGACAAGGTCATTGAACTAAGCGACACCCATATCGTGGGAGTAAAGAACGTGACCTTCAACGAATGGTTCTTTGCCGGTCATTTTCCGGGGAACCCCGTCATGCCCGGCGTCCTGCAGATCGAGGCCCTGGCGCAGTGCGGGGGCATCCTGGCCATCAACATCAGCGGGGAAGGGCAGTACGACACCTATTTCCTGAAAATCGACAACTGCAAGTTCAAGAACATGGTACGCCCCGGTGATACCCTGGTCTTGAAACTTGAACTCTCCGCTCCGATCCGCCGGGGGATCTGCGAAATGAAGGGTACTGCCTATGTGGGGAACAAGGTCTGTACGGAGGCCGACCTGGTCGCCCAGATCGTTAAACGATGACCCCCCTGCCCCCTGTTCCCACCACTAAAAAAAGACTCCGGTAGCGGCCCCCGGGCGGGTCGAATTCAGTACATTTGTAGGCCTGAAATAAGGGCGATTTCCCTTCGGATTTATACCCCGGATATGAGTACAGAAAACAAAGAAACCAGCCCGCAATCGACCGGCCATTACGGTGCCGACAGCATCCA
>JBJOMF010000275.1:0-5729 GCA_046052505.1 Bacteroidota bacterium
TCCTCTCCACAATTCACCCCCACACCCTAAACAATAGCTCAGCCACCATTCAACTTCCCAAACAGACCAACCGACTATTCGCTATTTTCACGTCCATGAAATGGGCTTCACTCCGCCGGGACCTGGGACTGGTTCTTTGGGTGGTCTCGGCCGGACTGTTCATCATGGCCGCCACGCGCCCGCTGTTCGTTAGCGGGTTTGCCATCGGTCCCATTACCCTCCGAAAGGATCCTGTTTACCTGAGCGACTCATTCCGGTACTTCTTTACCGAAGGGGAATGGCTGATCGGAAGCCTGCTGCTCCTGTTCACGATCGTTTTTCCGATCCTCAAGTACCTGTTCCTGCTGGGTGTGATGCTATTGGGCTGGCGACCCCGCCGAAACTGGCAAAAAACCGCTCTGGACTTCATCAACAAATGGGCGATGCTGGATGTGTTCGTCGTTGCGGTCTTTTTGCTCCACTTGAAATTCGACAGCCGCTTTCTGATATCCCGCCTGGGGAGTGGCACCACCCTGTTCGCTGCATCGATCCTGCTCCTGATCGCAGTGACCCGGCTGGTCCTGCCGGAGCGGAAAGGTGCCGGACCTACCACGAACTGACCGCTGCTTTTTCCGTATATTACAGATACAAACCGGAGCGCCATGATTACAATCGCCACTGCCCTGAAACGCAAGAATCTTGCACCGATCACCGTCTCGTCGGCCACCACCGTACTCAACGCCCTTCGCATCATGTCCGACCGAAATATCGGATCGCTGGTGGTGATGGACGAGGGATGCTATAAGGGGATCGTGACGGAACGCGATTACTCCCGGAAAGTGGTCCTGTGCGGCAGGAACTCCGATCAAACCACCGTAGCGGAGATCATGTCCACCGACCTTCCCGTGGTGAAACCGGAGGACACCCTAGCGACCTGTATGCAACACATGAGCGATCGCAACGTCCGGTACCTGCCCGTGATGGAAAGCGATCGCCTATGCGGCATCATTTCGATGAGCGATGTGGTGAAGGAAACCATCCTGGCACAGCAGGAAACGATCGAGCAACTGGAGAGCTATATCCGAAGCTGAACCTTCTCAACCCGACGCATCAGTCTTCTCCTTTACCACCACCAGGTCCTTGAGCTCCACTTGCATCGGCAACTGACCGATACGAACGACCGCCCGCTTCCCCCGTAATTCCAGCACCTCACCGACCTGATGGTTCTTTCGCAGCTTGACCTTGACGCCGGGCAGGATCTCCCCGCCCACCTCCGTGAACTTCTCCTCGATCTTTTTCTGCAAGCGGCCGGTCGCCTTTTTATCGTTTTTTCGGAACAGGAGCGCTTCCATGGCCTTGACGGCCTGCGCCTTGTTATCGGCCTTCTTCCATTCCTGCAGCAATTGGCGCAACTTGCGTTCCATGTCCTTCAACCAGGCCATTCGTTCCTCGGAGATGCGGTTCTGCTCTCGCAGGAGCTTCACCTGCTGCTGCTGTCGCTCCCGGTCCATCGTCTGCTGCATCTCCTTTTTGAGCCGCTCATTCTCCTTCAACAGCTGCCGGAGCTCCCGCTCCTGCTGCTCCAGGCGCCTGAGGTCCTTCTCCGTCCGGTTCAGCAGCTTCTCGAGTCGGAACTGGTTCGGGTCCACCAACTCCCGGGCCCGTGCGATGAGCTTGCGATCCATCCCGATGCGTTCGGCGATGGAAAACGTATACGAGCTGCCGGGTTTGCCCACTTGCAGCCGGTACAGCGGCTGCAGCCGTTCCTCATCAAAAGACATGGCCCCGTTCAGGATCCCCGGGGTCTTGCCGGCCATGACCTTCAGATTCAGATAATGGGTGGTAACGATACCAAAAGCCTGTCGGTGGGCCAGCTCCTGCAGGATGACCTCCGCAAAGGCGCCACCCATGGCGGGATCGCTGCCACTTCCCAGCTCATCGATGAAGAAGAGTGTTCGCCCGCTGGCTTCCTCCATAAACTGCTTCATGTGCAACAGGTGGCTGCTGTAGGTGCTTAGTTCGAATTCAAGACTTTGCGTGTCGCCGATGTGGATCATCAGCTTCTTGAAGATGCCGAACCGGGAGGAGGGATGCACGGGTACCAACAAGCCGCTTTGGACCATCACCTGCAACAGTCCCACGGTCTTCATCGCCACGGTCTTCCCCCCTGCATTGGGTCCGCTGATGACGAGGATCCGTTTTTCACGGTCCAGCGTCAACGTCACGGGCACAGTCGGCTTTCCGGCCCGCAAGTTCAGTAATAGCAGCAGGGGATGCCGGGCTTCCACCAGCTGCACCCCCGCCTCTTCCACGATCGCCGGGAATTCCGCCTGCATCTCGGCCGCCAGCTTGGCCTTGGCAAAGATGAAATCGAACGTACCGTTTACAGCGTACCAGGCCTGCAGCAGATCGGCATGGACCGAGAGACGGGCGGTCAGGTCTTTGAGAATACGGTAAACCTCCTTTGCCTCCTCGGATTCAAGTTCGCGAACCTGGTTGTTCAGGTCGACGGTCTCCTCCGGCTCGATGAAGGCCGTCTTGCGACTATCGCTCTCCCCGTGCAGGATGCCGCGGACCATGCGCTTCTGTTCCGCGAAGATGGCCACAACGCGGCGGCCGTTCATGAAACTCTCCTCGATGGCTGCCAGATAGCCCTGCTTGTTCAGCCGGCTCACCACCTTGTCGAAGATCCGACGCAGCTCTTGGCGTTTTCGTGCCAGGGCCATACGAACCTCCCGCAGGGTCTCGGAGGCATTGTCGCGAACGGCAGGTTGCTCGTCGATGACCGCGTCGATCCATTCGGATACCGTTTTCTCATACCGCGTATCATGGATCACCCGGCTCAATGCGGGAAAGGCCTCACGACGTTCCCGGTCGAACCAGCGGAAAATGCGTTCCGTATACAGTGCCAGGGCGCGAACCTGGTCGAGGTCATCTTCGGTAAGAACGGCGCCGGGTACCGACAACAGCCGGAGCTGCCGGTTCAGATGAAAGACCTTGTCGTCGGGGAACTGGATGCGATTGACGAGCAACTGCCGGTACTCATGTGACTGGCGCAATTCCGTTTCCACAGGTTCCCGATGCGTATGTATGATCAGGGAAAGGGCCCGATCCCGGGCCTGCTCGGCCCGACAATAAGATGCGAGACGGGCCTTGACCTTGTCGAATTCCAGTTGTTCGAGCGCGGAGGCGGGAAAAAGCTTCATCGGAAGGGCACGGATTCTGGACCGCACCGGTCTGCAAAGGTAACCCGGAACCCAACCTCAGGCTGCTTTCTTTGTTATGTACTTGCTAGAAGTACCTGTATTTTTGAACCCAGCATACCCGACCATGAACCTGCACCTCTCCCCGCTGCCGGCCCTGTTGTTCGGCACCTTACTGTCCTGTCAGCCCGCCGGAGGGAAAGGGGACACATCCATCCGGGCAGGCCAAACCACATTCCAACCCGCATCTATGAATCAGACAACACAACCCAAGACCGATACCGCCACCCTCGCCAACGGATGTTTCTGGTGCACGGAGGCCATCTTCGAACAACTGCAGGGGGTGATCAGTGCGGTTTCAGGCTACACCGGCGGAACGGTCTCCCACCCCAGTTATGAGGCGGTTTGCACCGGAGAGACCGGTCATGCCGAATGCCTTCAGATCGTGTACGACCCTTCCGTGATCAGCTTTGATGCGCTACTGGAAGTCTTCTGGCAGACGCACGATCCCACCACCCTGAACCGGCAGGGCAATGATGTGGGTACGCAGTACCGAAGCGGGATCTTTTATCACAATGAAGAACAACGTTCAAAAGCGGAGAAATACAAAGGGGAGCTCGACCGCAGCGGCGCGTACGACCGCCCCATCGTCACGGAGATCACCCCGTTCACCGTTTTCTATCCGGCCGAAGACTACCACCAGCAATATTTCGAGCGCAAGGGGAATGAGAACCCCTACTGCCAGATGGTCATACGACCCAAAGTCGACAAATTCCAGAAAGTCTTTCGCAAAAAACTCAAGGACCCGACGGACCACTGACCCGATCAATCACTGACCGCAGTACGCCGAAGTTCCAGCAGATTCAATGCGTTGGGACGGAAGCCGGAGATCCCCGGTTGTACCAGGTGTACGACCTGGTCGTACCAGAGCGGTACCACAGGGGCATCTGCCATCACCACCTGATCGGCCCGGCGATAGAGATCATACCGAATTGAATCATTCGTTTCCTTCAGCGCCTGTTCGAACAAGGCGTCAAAAACCGGATTGCTGTAGCGGGTATAATTGGGCGGTGCCGGGTTCTTGGAATAAAAGACCGACAGGTAGTTTTCCGCATCCGGGTAATCCGCGATCCAGCTGGCCCGGAAAAAAGCCGCTTTGGAAGAGGCCGTGAGCGTGAGCAGCAGCGATTTCTGCACCACTTCCACCTGAACGGGAATCCCCGTTTCGCCGAGTTGCCGGGCAATGAAATTGGCCATATCGGCGTATACCGGTACTGTGAGCAGCCGGACCCGGGGCAGGCCTTTTCCTCCGGGGAATCCCGCCTCCTGCAACAGGGTTCTGGCACGTGCCGGATCGTAGCGATACCCTTTCACGAGCGATGAATCGAAGGAGGGCAGTCCCGGCGGCACAAACCCGGATTCGGCAGGACTGCCCAGTGAATTCCGGAGGTACAGGATCATCTTCCGCCGGTCGAAACCGCAATTGATGGCCTGACGCACCTTCCGGAACCGCAGGGGCGAGTCGCGGACCGGATCCAGGCTACTGTCAACCAGGATACCGAGATATTCAATGTTGAGATATGGACTGGTCCTTAGCTCGATCTTACCCTCCCAATCGGAGCGAAGGCTCCCTTTCTTGGTGAGCACCTCATCCTTGAAGGACGCCTCGATGTCGTTGATAAAATCCAGCTTCCGCTGCCGGAACAGCAGGAACTCGGTAGCCTTGCTATCGTAAAACGATACCTGCACCCCGTCCAGGTAAGGCAAGCGTCGTCCGCTTTCATCGCACTCGAAATAATGGGCATTCCGCTTCAGCACCAGCGCCTGTCCTTCCTCCCAGGCTGCAAGACGAAAAGGACCTGTACCTACGGGATGTCGGCGGAAACCGCTCCCGTACCCTTCCACAGCCTCCCGGGGCACAATGGAGCAGTACTGCATGGACAGGATCCCTAATATCGGCGGATACGGCCGAAGAAGCCGGATCCGGAAGGTGGTATCATCGGGTGCCTCAAAAGGAAGCAAGGTATCGACCTTTCGATTGAAGATCCAGGCACCGGGACTGGCGATGCGTTTATCGATGATCCGTGAAAAACTGTAGGCCACATCCGATGCGTTGAGGTAGCGACCCTTCCCTCCGGGAAATACCTTGTCATCGTGAAACCGTACATCACGGCGAAGATGGAAGGTGATGACTCGCCGGTCGGGCGAAAGTTCCCAGGACCGTGCTATCGATGGAACGATGCGAAGGCTGTCATCGATTTCGACCAGGGTATTGAAGAGCTGGTGCGCGGTCCACATCACCGACTGACTTTTGGCAAAGGCCGGGTCCAGCGAAGCGATACCATTGACCTCGTTGTAGCGAAACAGGTGCACGCCCCGCTGCCGCGGGTCGTAGCAGGACAGAAGCAGGAGCAGACCGGCGGCCAGGGGGGTGATTTTAACGTTCATCTGCGTTACGATGCGTTAAATTTACGGCAACAACCGAATCACATTGAAACGACGTTACCTGCCCCTCCTGCTCCCGTTGCTGATCAACCTGCCCTCCTG
>JBJOMF010000276.1:0-4594 GCA_046052505.1 Bacteroidota bacterium
CGCAGCTGCCCTGGAGATCGGGGAGACCGAGAAATTCATCCTGCAGGTTCAGTACTGATCGATCGGACTAGACCTTGTTCCCCCGCAGAAAATCGTCTGCGGTCATCTTTTTTTTTCCCTCCAGTTGCAGTTCTAGCACCCGCAGATAACCATCTGAACAGCTCACCCAGAGTTCGCGGTTCGTGCCCATCCGGAAGGTACCCGGAGGATCGGTCACGGGCCCCGGCCGCTTTTCGGTGCGGAACAGCTTGATCAGTTTTCCGTGCAGGTGGGTAAAAGCGCCTGGGTAGGGGGAAAGGCCCCGGATATGGTCGTGCACAAGCTGTACAGATCGAGAAAAATCGATTCGACAGGTTTCCGTTCCGATCTTGGGTGCATGGGGGAGCAAGGATGTTGGAGCGCTGTGAGTCTGCGGTACCGGCTTCAGGGTTCCCTCGGCCAGGCCCCGGACCGTCTCCACCAAAATACGGGCACCGATCCGCATCATGCGGTCGTGTACCTCGCCGGCCGTTTCATTCTCCGCAATCGGCAGCCGCTCCTGCAGCAGGATATCACCGGTGTCGATCTCCTGGGCCAGGCGAAATGTGGTGACGCCTGTTTCTTTTTCTCCCCGGATGATGGCCCAGTTGATGGGGGCCGCGCCCCGGTAACGGGGCAAAAGGCTAGCGTGCAGGTTGATGCTTCCCATGGGGGGCATGTTCCACACGATCTCGGGCAGCATGCGAAACGCGACCACCACCTGCAGATCGGCATTCAGCGATCGCAGCTGTTGGAGGAACCCGGGATCGCGAAGCTTGTCGGGTTGCAGAACAGGTAGCCCCTGCTTCAAAGCGTACTTCTTCACTTCGCTCTGTTGCAGTTGCAATCCCCGACCGGCAGGTTTGTCGGGAGCTGTGACCACGGCCACGATCCGGCAGCCTGCCTCCACCAGAGCCTCCAGGGAGGCTACGGCGAACGCGGGTGTTCCCATGAATACGATACGAAGCTGTTGGTGGACCATCGGGCCACGAAGGTAGGAAGCCAGGGGGGGCTTATTCAAAATCCTCGTATAAGAGGTATTTTTTCCGGATCGCCTTAAAGGCGCCCAGTTTGGGCTCCCAACTGCTTCGGATCTCGGCCTCCGTTTTACCGGCCTTGATCTGCTGCATGAGCTCGTCCGTACCCGATAATCGCTGGAAGGAGTTGCTTTTCAGGAAAAAACTGTCCTTGTCGGGAAAGATACGGTAGGCGTCCAATAACCATTTCAGCTGGATCCGGTTGTCGACCTGACGAAGCACATCGTCCGTACTGCCATCAATGAACCAGCCGTAGCATCTTTTGCCGAAGTGCTTCGATTTTTTTGATCCTTCGTTCGGCTCCGGCGTGAAGGCGTACAGGTGTGTTGGCAGATCGGGGTGACCGAAGAGTTGAAATGGGTGGTCCGTTCCCCTTCCTTCGCTGAGGGCGGTACCTTCGAAGAGGCAGGTGGAAGGGTATAGGTAGATGGCCTGCATGCTTTTCAGGTTGGGCGAGGGGCTGACCGGCAAGTTGTACCGGCTTTTGTGCGTGTAGTTCTTGCAGGGGATCACGCGAAAGGCATCGCTGCGGTTTTCAGGGAGTAGCCGGTAACTAGTCACGGCCTTTTCCGACAGCATGTTCTCGCCCAGCAGCATCTTGGCATATTCGCCCATCGTCATTCCGTAATTGATCGGGATCGGCTGCATGCCCACGAAGCTCTTGAAGCGCAAGTCCAAGACGGGGCCGTCCACGTAAAATCCGTTCGGGTTCGGTCTGTCGAGCAGCAACAGGGGCTTGTTATGTTCCAACGCAGCTTCCAGGTATTCCTGCATCGAAGAGATATACGTGTAAAACCGGGTACCAACATCCTGGATGTCGAAGACCAGCATGTCCACCTCACTGAGGTCTTCGGCTGACGGCCGGCGTTTACTGCCGTAGAGGGAAACCACGCGGATCCCTGTCCGCTCGTCCTTGTAGTCCTCGATCTTCACCCCATCGGGTACCGATCCGCGAAATCCATGCTCCGGGCCGAAAATAACCCGGATATCCACCCCTTGTCGCAGAAGAGTGTCTACAAGATGGGTACCCGCTACCACCGATGTATGGTTGGCAAAAATGCCGACCCGCTTTCCCCGGAGCAGTGGCAGATACTCCGTAAGTCGCTCCGCACCGGGAAGGATCTGTTGCTGTGTCGTTACCGGTGGAGTTGCGATACGCTGGGCCCGGCAGCCCAGACAAAGCAGGCTGGCGATCAGGGGCAGAAGCCGGAAGGGAGGGGTTACGATTCTCATGTTCCAAAATTGGGAAAAAATGCTCGAGTACAAGACCAAATATTTGACAGGCAGTATGGCTTTATTCCGTTACCTTGCACGCCACACCGTTCAAAATTCCATAGATGCAACAGGTTAAGAAAGGCGATAAGATTAAGGTACATTACCATGGCAAGCTGACCTCTGGCGAAACATTCGACTCTTCCGAGGGGCGAGACCCGCTCGAATTCGAAGTTGGCAGCGGCATGGTGATACCCGGCTTCGACCTGGGTGTTACCGGAATGGCCGTGGGGGAAAAGAAGACCATCCACATCCCGTTCAGCGAGGCCTATGGTCCCCGCAATCCACAAATGGTGATCGACATGCCCAAGGAACGTTTTCCCGTCGATATGGAATTGGAGGTAGGTCTCCCTCTCGTGATGAACGACGGCCAGGGGCATCAGTATCAGGTCACCATCACCGAGATCCGCGAGACCACCGTCATGCTCGATGCCAATCACCCTCTGGCAGGCGAGGACCTGGTCTTCGACCTCGAGCTCGTAGAGATCGTCGGAGGCAGTCCGTTGATCATCCTGCCCTGAACCCCTTTCCTTTTTTCATACATTCGGGTTTCTAAAAGGACCGTCCATGTTCGCCGATTACCGGTTCACCGCTGCGGAACGATTTTGCCGCTATGTGCAGATCGATACCCAGAGCGATCCGCTTTCCGGGTCGCAGCCCACAACTGAAAAGCAAAAAGAACTGTCTCGACTCCTTGTACGTGAGTTGCAGGAAATGGGGATCGCCGATGCTCACCTCGACCCCTACGGGTACGTCTACGCATCGATCCCTCCCAATACCGACAAAAAGGTGCCGGTACTCTGTTTCTGTGCGCATGTGGATACCGCTCCCGATTGCAGCGGTACCGGCGTGAAGCCCTTGGTGCATCGCAATTATCAGGGACAGGATATTCAGTTGCCCGATGATCCCACCCAGATACTCCGTATAAGTGATTATCCGTATCTCCGCTCACAGATCGGTAACGACCTGATCACCGCTTCGGGTACCACGCTGTTGGGGAGCGATGACAAGGCAGGCGTTGCCGAGATCATGGACCTGGCCCACTACCTGATGACGCATCCCGAGGTGCGTCATGGTGCGATCCGCATCCTGTTCACCCCCGACGAAGAGGTGGGAAAGGGTACCGCGCGCGTCGATCTGGAAAAACTGGGTGCCGATTTCGGGTATACACTCGACGGAGGCGAAGCAGGATCTCTGGAAGACGAGACCTTCAGCGCGGATGCGGTACAGGTGGTTATCCACGGTGTGATCGCCCACCCCGGATATGCCAAAGGGAAAATGGTCAATGCCCTTCGGGTCGCAGGCGCTGTACTGGCCGATCTGCCGCAAGACCGGCTTTCCCCCGAATCTACGGAGGGAAGACAGGGGTTCATCCACCCCGTACGGCTTGATGGCATGGCCGAGTCCTGTACGATCGATTTCATCATCCGGGATTTCGATACGGCAGGCTTGCAGGAGAAGGAGCAATTTCTCCGGGAACGCGTGGCAGGCCAGTTGCTTTCGTATCCGGGTGCCCGTTTCGATTTCATCGTAACCGAGCAATACCGAAATATGAAAGAGGTTCTCGACCGCCATCCAAACGTGATCGCCTACGCCCGGGAGGCGATCGGGCGGGCCGGACTGAATGTGAAGATGGAGAGCATCCGGGGCGGTACCGACGGCAGCCGGCTTTCTTTCATGGGACTTCCCTGTCCCAATCTGTTCGCAGGCGAACAGGCCATTCACTCGAAGCTGGAGCATATCAGTGTTCAGGATATGAACAAGGCCGTCGAAACGCTTGTGCATCTGGTCGTGATCTGGGAAGAGCGAACTTCCCCGTAACTTGCATCAAAATCATTCATATGAATTTTATATCCTGGCTGACCGCTAACTGGTGGGTCATTGTGGCACTCATCATCTTCTTTGGCTCCCTGTTCACCATCAATCAGGGTTCCATCGGCGTCATCACGATGTTCGGTAAGTACCAGCGTATCGCCAAGCCGGGTTTGAGCATGAAAATACCTATCCTGGAAACGGTATTTCGTAAGGTGTCGATCCAGAACCGCTCCGTTGAGCTCGAATTCCAGGCGGTTACCTCCGATCAGGCCAACGTCTATTTCAAGAGCATGCTGCTCTATTCCGTTAAGGATGCCCAGGAGGAGACCATCAAGAACGTGGCTTTCAAGTTCATCAGCGATAAGGACCTCATGCAGGCCCTGGTTCGTACCATCGAGGGAAATATTCGGGCCTTCGTGGCCACCAAGAAGCAGGCCGAGATCCTGGGCTTG
>JBJOMF010000277.1:0-3580 GCA_046052505.1 Bacteroidota bacterium
CACCCCGCCATCCCCGAGAGGAGAACGGGATACCCGGTTATCTGTTCGTTGTGGGACTTGTACTGCTGTTGGTTCTTGCAGCGCTGCTATGGATGTGGGTGCAAAAAAAAACCCTGTCAGACTTGTTCACGATCCTGAAACGGGTCATTCGAAGCGTTTGGCAAGGCGTCAGCACGGTCTTTCGGCTGCGTCGGAAATGGCTTTTCCTTTTCTATACGGTAGCCATCTGGAGTCTGTACCTGCTGGCCGGCTATGTGGGCTTTTTTGCTTTCGTTGAAACCGCTGGATTCGGACTCAGGGAAGCCTTGACCATCCTCACAGCCGGCAGCATCGGGATGATCGCCTCGCCTGGCGGTATCGGCGCCTATGCCTACCTGGTACAGCAAACTATGATGGTGTATGGTCTCGGCGAGGCGCCCGCACTGGCATTCGGTTGGATCCTGTGGATCGTGACCACGGGGGTGATCGTCATTACTGGTTTGATTAGCTTTGCTGCATTGCCCTACATCCATAAACGACGCCTGCGTGAGATTGCCTGAACCCACCGACAACAAGATCCTGACAGCCGCCGATGCCGTTCGGATGATCGCCCTGTGGCGGAACGCCGGGCAGACGGTTTCGTTCACCAATGGCGTGTTCGATCTGCTGCATGAGGGGCACTTGTTTTCGATCGGGCAGGCTGCCGGAGAGGCCGACAGGCTCATCATAGGGCTCAACAGCGATGCTTCCGTGAAACGACTTAAAGGAGATGCCAGGCCGATTCAGAACGAACACACCCGTGCATCGGTCCTCGCTGCCCTGGCCGCGGTGGATGCCGTGGTGGTGTTCGAAGAGGATACTCCGGAGGGGCTGATCGGAAAACTGTTGCCGGACGTACTGGTGAAGGGCGGGGACTACACTCCGGACCAGATCGCCGGTGCGGACGTGGTCAGGGCCCGGGGAGGACGGGTGGTGATCAATCCAATACGGGAGGGCTTTTCCACCAGTGCCACTATAACACGGATACGAGGCTGATCAAAGCCAGAAACCGAATCAACGACTGCTCCATGCCACTACCCAATCCCAAACGACGACTCATCGCCCGCGACATCAGCTGGCTGGCCTTCAATGCGCGGGTACTCCAGGAGGCGGCCGATCCGAGCGTCCCGCTTCGAGAACGCATCCGTTTCCTGGGCATCTTCTCGAATAATCTCGACGAGTTCTTCCGGGTGCGGGTGGCCACCCTCCGTCGGATGATCCAGCTGGGAACGAAGGCCCGGATGCACGTGGAGAACAATCCCCAGGAGATCATCGATGAGATCCAGATGACCGTCCTGAATCAGCAGGGTGAATTTGCGCGGATCTGGGAGGAAGTGGTCCAGGAAATGAGGGAACAGAAGATCTTTCTGCGCAGCGAAAAGGACCTGAATGCCGAACAGCAGGCCTTTATACGGAACTATTTCGAAGAAGAGGTCAGCTCAGATGTGATCCCGCTCATGATCGAGAATATCACCGAATTCCCTACACTGCGTGATAAATCGATCTACCTGGGCGTAGTCATGTGGAAACGAGAGAGTGCCCTCAAGCGCCGCTACGCACTCATCGAAGTGCCAAGCCGTGCTCTGGGGCGATTCACTATTCTCCCCTCCCCCCGCACCGACGAGCACCACATCATCCTGCTGGAAGATATCATCCGATTCAACCTGCCCGATATCTTTTCCTATTTTGGGTACGACCAGTATCAGGCCCATATTTTCAAGGTCACCCGTGATGCGGAGATCGATATCGACGAGGATATCTCCACCAGCATGATCCAGAAGATCGAAAAAGGGATCAAGAACCGCCGAAAAGGCCAGCCGGTGCGTTTTGTGTATGACCGAGAGATGGACCCCGGCCTGCTGGAATATCTGATCCGGCGACTCGACCTGAGCAAACGCGACAATCTCATCCCCGGAGGACGTATCCATAATTTCAGGCATTTCATGGATTTCCCGGACCAGGTGTTCCGGGAAAAGCGTCCGCGTAAAAAGCCATTCGATCATCCCCTGCTGACGGAACGAAGGGTCTCTGACGTGATCATGGAGCGGGATGTGATGCTGCATTTTCCCTACCACTCCTTCCTGCCCCTGATCGATCTGCTTCGGGAAGCCGCCTTCGATCCGGACGTAACAAGCATCAAGATCACCTGCTACCGGCTGGCTCCGCAGTCTAAGATCATCAACGCCCTCATCAATGCGGTGCGCAATGGAAAAGAAGTGGTCGTCGTGATCGAGCTCCGCGCGCGGTTCGAGGAGGAAGCCAATATCGAATGGAAGAATCGCCTGGAGGAGGAGGGCGCCAAAGTACTCCTCGGCATTCCGAATCAAAAGGTACATGCCAAACTCTGCATGATCCGGAAGCGGACCGGTGACCAGGACTTTCGCCTTTATGGGTTCATCAGCACCGGAAACCTGAACGAGCGTACGGCCCGGATCTATGCCGATCATTGCCTGCTTACGGCGAACGCCAAGGTGATGGCCGATGTGAACCGAATGTTTCTTTACCTCGAGAACCCCAAAGCAGGCATCAACCCGTTACGGGAATGCAAATACATCATCCCCAGCCCGACCGCGGTCAAAAAAGAGATGATCCGCCTGATCGATCAGGAGATCCGAAGTGCCCGGAAGAAAAAACCCGCTTCGATCACCCTGAAAATGAACTCGCTCTCCGACGAAGATCTGATCCGAAAGCTGTATGAGGCCGCACGGGCGGGTGTCCAGCTGAAGCTGATCATACGCGGTATTTTCTGCATGTACTCCGAGAACCGGAAATTCGAAACCCCGGTACGGGCCATCAGTATCGTGGATGAATACCTGGAGCATGCCCGGGTATGGATCTTCCACAACCGAGGGAAAGAAAAGGTATATATTTCGTCCGCCGACTGGATGCTGCGGAATCTGGAGCACCGGGTGGAGGCCACTTGCCCGATCTGGAACGAGGAGCTCAAGCAGGAGCTGAAAGATATTGTAGGCATCCAGCTGCAGGACAATGTGAAGGCCCGCTGGCTCGATAATGACCTGAGCAACGAATATGTCCGTACCAGCCGCAAAAAGATCCGATCGCAGGTAGAGACCTACCAATACCTCCACAAAAAAACGATTTCTTCCGATGCGCCTGGGAGCCATTGACATAGGGAGTAACGCCGCGCGGCTGCTCATCACCGACGTGATCGCAGGGGTCCGCGATGAGCCGGAATTCATCAAGGTAGTTCTGGTGCGCGTACCCCTTCGGCTGGGATTCGATGTGTTCGACACGGGGACCATCTCTCCGACCCGGGCCGAAAAGGTCGTTAAAACGATCCGGTCCTACCAGCTGCTGTTGGACGTGTACGATGTCCGTCATGTCAAGGCCTGCGCCACCTCAGCCATGCGGGATGCGGCCAACGGCCCGGAGATCCTGCGAAGGGTCAAGAACGATACCGGCGTCGACATACAGATCATCAGTGGGCAGGAGGAGGCATCACTCATCTATGAGAATCATGTGGCCGAACACATGACAGGAGACGCATCATATCTCTATATCGATGTCGGTGGAGGCAGTACCGAGCTCACGTTCTTCAGCG
>JBJOMF010000278.1:0-2531 GCA_046052505.1 Bacteroidota bacterium
CCGCCACCCCCGCCACCCCCGAAGCCGGACCCCCCCAAGGTGGAGATGAAACAATTCACTCCGCCGGTCATCAAAAAGGACGAGGAAGTGGAAAAGCCGCCGCCGCCCCAGGAGGAGCTGAAAGAGGTCAAGATCGACGTGGTTGATCAGGAAGGCGTAAAGGACGATAATATCGTGACCCCCGTCGACATCGATCAGGGCAAGCAGATCGTGGAGGAAAAGAAAGAGGACGACGAGAACAAGATCTTCGATAAAGTGGAGATCGAAGCGGCCTTCCCCGGTGGGGAGAGCAAGTGGCGCCGCTACCTCGAGTCGAACTGTAATGGCCAGGTGGCCTCCGACAACGGGGCGCCCGAAGGCACCTACACCACGCTGGTCCAGTTCGTCGTGGACAAGGAAGGCAATATCAGCGACGTTCGTGCCCTCACCAACCATGGCTACGGCATGGAAGAGGAAGCCATCCGCGTCATCAAGAAAGGACCCAAGTGGACACCC
This sequence comes from Bacteroidota bacterium, assembly GCA_046052505.1. Taxonomy (GTDB): domain Bacteria; phylum Bacteroidota; class Bacteroidia; order Chitinophagales; family Chitinophagaceae; genus JJ008. The sequence continues at coordinate 496 of JBJOMF010000278.1, forward strand.
GCCGTTCAGAACGGCCGTCAGGTAAAAGCCTACCGCAAGCAGCCCATCACCTTCCAGGTGACCGGTGAATAAACCCGGCTGGCCAACGAAACTGAAACCCTCCAACCGGAGGGTTTTTTCATATGATGCCTGCCTCATCCTTTCCGGCAGCGATGGGTTACTTTTGTAACATGTCAAACACCGCCGGCTGGAAGGATACCATCGTGGCCCTCGCGACCCCGCCGGGCATCGGTGCCATCGGGGTCATCCGGCTCAGCGGACCGGACGCCATCGGCATCGTCAACCGCCTCTTTGTTTCCCGCGACCTTTCGGACGCTCCCTCGCATACCCTGCATGTAGGTATGCTGCGAGAGGGGGGGCAGGACCTCGACCAGGCCGTTGTTTCCCTCTACCGGACACCCCGTTCCTATACGGGCGAGGATGTGGCCGAGATCAGCGCCCACGGTTCGCCCTTTGTCCTGCAACAACTCATCGATGCCTGTCTCCGTGAGGGAGCCCGGCTGGCCCGTCCGGGTGAATTCACCCAGCGGGCCTTTCTCAACGGCAAGCTGGATCTCACACAGGCCGAAGCCGTGGCCGACCTGATCGCTTCCAACACCCGGGCCTCCACGCAAACGGCCCTGCGTGCCATCCGGGGCGGTTTTTCCCGCAACCTGTCAGACCTGCGGGAAAAGCTGATCCGCTTTTCCGCACTGATCGAGCTGGAGCTCGATTTCAGTCAGGAGGACGTGCAATTTGCTGACCGTGCAGCCCTGCAAGCACTCATTGGGGAGATGGATGCGGAGACCGGCCGCCTCATCGCTTCTTTCCGGGCAGGTAATGTGATCCGCCATGGCGTCAGCGTGGCCATCGTCGGGAAGCCCAATGCCGGGAAGTCCACCCTGCTGAACACCCTGCTCAATGAGAACCGCGCCATCGTCAGCGAGATCGCCGGGACGACCCGCGATACCATCGAGGAAGTGCTGAATATCGACGGCATCCTCTTTCGGCTCATTGATACGGCGGGCATCCGCAGCCATACGGCCGACCGGGTAGAGCGTGAGGGGATCCAGCGTAGCCTGGATAAGATCCGAACCGCCGAACTTGTGCTCTATCTGTTCGATGCCACCGATCCCGATCCGGATATCAATGCCGTAATGCGTGACCTGCAGGGGCAGCAGGTTCGGTTCCTTCTGGTGATAAACAAAACCGATCTCATCGGGGAGCAAGAGGCCCGGTATCGGTTCGCTTCCGCCGGAGAGGCGGTATATCTCTCTGCCCGCGAAGGCCATCACATCGAGGTGCTCAGGGAGCGAATGGTCGACCAGGTGCTGGGCGGGGCCGTGGAGCAGGAGCATACCATCGTCACCAATGCCCGTCATTACCACGCACTCTGTCAGGTACAGGAATCGCTGGCCGCCATCCGAAACGGAATGGAGCAGCGCCTCTCCGGCGACCTGCTTGCACCCGATATCCGCCGCTGCCTGCACTATCTGGGAGAGATCACGGGGGAGGTCACGACCGAAGACCAGCTGGATTACATCTTTTCGAAATTTTGTATCGGTAAGTAACCAATGCAAAACAAACCCCGAACAAACACATAGAATACCAACGTAAAGCCCTCTTATACAACCCAGCCGCTTGAATTGGTCTTATCGTTCCGTCTGATTTTGTCCTATAAAGTAGTTTTCCCTCGTCAGTGAAATAGGCGGTTAAAAACGGGGTTCTTGCTTGCAGGGCTGGATAGTTATTGAGCCAACAACAAGTCATAAGTGGCTTTATATACTGGTAGTCCACTGTAAAGTACCATTTTCAAAAAAAATTGACCGCGAAGCGGTCAATAATCAAATAATCAAATTGTCAAATGAATCAAATAAATTCTAATCCCTGAGGCAACGAACAGACAACCCTTTCCCCCCCCCCTCCCTATCGTTGTACCTGCCCACACGGTCACGGCCGTAACTCAGGGCGCGGTACCAGGCATTGTTTGTATCGGCCTCTGTAGAACTCCACCAGCCACCGTACTCGGCAATGAGGATGAATGTACCATCGTCGCT
>JBJOMF010000279.1:0-12618 GCA_046052505.1 Bacteroidota bacterium
TTTGATTGATATTGATACCGATGCCAACGATCGCCCAGTCCCAGCCCGCAGCCGTGGTCCGGACCACCGATTCGATCAGGATGCCACCGGCCTTCCGGTCCTTCCAATAAAGGTCGTTCGGCCACTTGAGGGTAGTTTCTTCTCCGGCATAACGGCTGAAGAGGTCCCGGACGGATACGGCGACACATGCGCTGAGCGCAAAGGCCCGGTTCAGATCGAGGAAGGTCGGTTTCAGTACCAGGCTCAGGGCGATGTTCATCCCTGCGGCTCCGGTCCAGGATTGGCCTCGCTGGCCTTTCCCGGCCGTTTGCTCATGGGCAAAAACGGCCATTCCTTCGGTAGCCTGCCCGTCTTGTATCCGTTGTCGGGCATAGGTATTGGTGCTGTCAACGGTCTGCAACTCAATAAATGGCGTTCCGGGGGGTTGTGAAGCGGGGGGGAGTGCCAATTAATCGCTATTTTTGACAAAGTAAACCGGTTTTGCGGATCGGTACCCGGCTTTTTGAAACAGGCCCTGGAAAAACAGCGCTGCTGCCAGGTCCGGGGCCCCGGTTCCGCCCGCTTCCCAAGGATCGCTCAAACGCTTGTATTGACCACTCGGAAAAAAGCCAACCCAACTACCCGCAGATCGGTGCGGCTGACCCGAAATTCCACGCTTGTAAAAACCATTCTGGCTGCCATCCGGGATAAAAAAGGCCGTCACATCGTGTTGTTGGACCTGCGAAAGATACACGAGGCTGTGGCTGATTTTTTCATCGTCTGTGAGGCGGGGAGCACGCCTCAGATCCGCGCGATCGCCGATCAGGTGGAGGTGAAGGTAAAAGAACGATGTGCGGAAGGTCCGTACCGGCATGAGGGATATCACAACCTCCAGTGGGTGCTGATCGACTATGTGAACGTCGTCGTGCATGTGATGCTCCCGGAGACCCGGCGGTTCTACCGTCTGGAGGAGATGTGGAGCGATGCCGTGGCTACTGGAATGGATGAATGAACAATTATTGTTAAATCAACGCAGCGCTGCAACTTTTCTGCCCGCTCGTCCTTATTTACTGCTACACAGGTGAACTATGTCACAAGAATCAACTAACAGAGACCCCCGCTATGGCAACCGCTCCGGTCGGGACGAATCCGGACCGGGACCCCGACGCGGTCCGCGCTTCAGCATCTACTGGGTGTATGCCATCATTTTCGCGGTACTGATCGGGTTCCAGCTTTTCGGTCCGTTCTCCCGGAACATGGCCCGTATCAATGAACTTGATTTCAAAAATATGGTGCAGGCCGGCGATATACAGCGGTATACGATCGTCGACAACCGCAAAAAGGTTAAAGTGGTTTTGAATGATTCCGGACTGGTCCGTCATGCCTCGCTGTTGAAAAAAGGGGTGAGCGGCAAAGTGGCCTCCGAAGGTCCGCACCTGTATTTCACCATTACCAGCGGGGACACATTCAAGAAGGGTATCGATGAATTTTATAAGGACAATCCCGCGGTGGGGAAGGTGCCGTTCGAGGTGGACAACGAGCGGGATTGGTTCGGAGGCATCCTTCAGTTCCTCTTGCCCGTGCTTCTGTTCGTTGCCATCTGGGTGTTGCTGATGCGTAAGATGGGCGGCGGTCCGTCCAGCGGAGGGGGCCCCGGAGGGATCTTTAATATCGGCAAATCCAAGGCCACCTTGTTCGATAAGGGTACACGCGTGAACATCACTTTTGCTGACGTGGCCGGTCTCGATGAGGCCAAGGTCGAGGTTATGGAGATCGTCGACTTCCTCAAGAACCCCAAGAAATACACCAACCTGGGTGGAAAGATCCCCAAGGGCGCCCTGTTGATCGGGCCTCCCGGTACCGGAAAGACCCTGTTGGCCAAGGCTGTGGCCGGTGAAGCTCAGGTGCCCTTCTTCAGCCTCAGCGGATCGGACTTCGTGGAGATGTTCGTGGGCGTCGGTGCGAGCCGGGTTCGGGACCTCTTCAAACAAGCCCGCGAGAAAGCACCCTGTATCATTTTCATCGATGAGATCGATGCCATCGGCCGGGCCCGGGGAAAGAATGTCATGATGAGCAATGATGAGCGGGAAAGCACCCTGAACCAACTGCTCGTTGAGATGGATGGTTTCGGTACCGATGTCGGCATCATCGTGCTGGCGGCCACCAACCGCCCCGACGTCTTGGATACCGCCCTGCTGCGCCCCGGACGATTCGACCGACAGATCACCATAGATAAGCCAGACCTCGCCGGACGGGAGGCCATTTTCAAAGTGCACCTGAAGCCCATCAAGATCTCCAAGACACTCGATATTCATAAACTGGCGGAACAGACCCCGGGCTTTGCCGGTGCCGATATCGCCAATGTGTGCAACGAGGCTGCACTGATCGCTGCCCGTAAGAACAAGGAGGCGGTCGACATGCAGGACTTTCAGGATGCGGTGGACCGTGTCATCGGCGGATTGGAGAAAAAGAACAAGATCATTTCTCCCGAGGAAAAGAAGATCATCGCCTATCATGAGGCCGGACATGCCATCTGCGGCTGGTACCTGGAGCATGCCTATCCGTTGCTAAAGGTCACCATCGTTCCCCGCGGTACGGCCGCTCTCGGCTATGCACAATACACGCCCAAGGAGCAGTATCTCTATAATACCGATCAACTCGGTGACCAGATATGTATGACGCTGGGCGGTCGTGCCAGCGAGGACATCTTCTTCGGAAAGATCTCGACCGGCGCACAGAACGACCTGCAGCAGATCACCCGTACAGCCTATGCTATGATCACCGTCTACGGCATGAATGAGAAGGTGGGCAACGTGAGCTATTACGATCCGCAGCAGGAGAATACCTTTACCAAGCCCTATTCCGACGAGACGGCCAAACTGATCGACGAGGAGGTACGGAAACTCATCGATGATGCATACGAGCGTACCCGTCAGTTGCTGACGGACAAGCGTGCCGAGGTAGAAACGCTGGCCAATGCCCTCTTAGAGAAGGAGGTTCTTTTCCAGAGCGATGTGGAAGCCCTCATCGGGAAACGCCCTTTCGAAGATAAAAAGCCCTTGGCGGTGGATGACGTAACTCACCCGGCAGCGCCACCGGCATCGGATGCCGCGGCGCAACAGGAGGGGGCCGGTCCGTCTTCAGATTCTGCCCCTTCCGGACTGACGCCTGCCGTTTAACCGCACCGCATGAAGGTCACCCCGTCCAAGGAAAATATCCTCAAAAGGATCCGAGAGGCGTTGAGTCGTTCAACCCCCCAACCTTTTCCCCAGAGCGAGGGGTCGTCCACCGTATTCCCGGGGCCCGGTCAGGAACTTGAAGTGGAGTTCGCCGAGCAGTTCACCCGGTTGGAAGGTAAATTCATCTATTGTATCAACCCGCAGGAGATGGCTTTTCAATTGTCGAGCCTGATCCGTAAGCGTGACTGGACCAAGGTTTATTGCAAGGAACAAAACCTGCTGGGGCCGGCAGCAGGCCAGTTATCCGACCGCCTCATTACGACCGGATTGGCGGGTTGCGACGTATCCGTCACCGGATGCGAGTTTCTTGTCGCCCGCACAGGAAGTATCCTGTTGAGTGCCGCCGCTCCCGATGGCCGCTCCTCCAGCGTCTATGCACCCGTTCATGTATGCATCGCCTATACCCATCAGCTGGTATATGATATCAGGGATGCCCTGTTGCGGTTCAAGGAACGCTACGGTGCCCAACTGCCGTCCTTGCTTACGCTGGCCACCGGCCCCAGCCGAACGGCCGATATCGAAAAGACACTGGTGGTGGGGGTGCATGGCCCCCGCGAGGTCTATGTTTTCCTGGTAGAGGCGTGAGCCTGTCGCATCATCCCGGATCAGGCTTCCCTTGCGTATCTTTAGGGTATGGCAAATGCCGGTATATATCATTTGTTCGTATACGGATCGTTGCGGAGCGGATTCCAGAGTCCGGCCTACGACTATATCAGCCGGTTTTTCGAACTGGTCGGACCGGCAACCGCTTGCGGCAGGTTGTACGACCTGGGCAGCTACCCGGCCGGCATTCCGTCAGAGGGCGAGGACCGGATCGTCGGGGAACTGTACCAGATTAAGGCAGAATCCGAGTTCTCCTGGGCCATCGGTCAGCTGGATGATTACGAAGGCGTAGACCCGGAGGAGGGAGAGACGGCCCTGTACCGACGTGCCATCACCCGTATTCGCTATGCGGGGGGTGATATGGCTGCCTGGATCTATTGGTACAATGGCGATGTGACCGGTACACCTCGGATCGATTCCGGCGACCTCTTGTCCTATCTGAACAGTAAAAAATAGTTATCATCCCAGGTTCTATCACATGCAACTGCCGAACGGAAAAAAAGTATACTTTCTGTCCGACTTCCATCTCGGGGCACCCGACCCGACTTCCAGTCTGGAACGGGAAAAGCGGATCGTCGGCTTTTTGGATACGATCCGTTCCGATGCGGCTGCGGTATTCCTCGTAGGCGACCTCTTCGATTTTTGGTACGAGTACCGAAAGGTCGTACCGAAAGGTCATGTGCGGCTTCTCGGGAAGTTGGCCGAGCTATCCGATTCAGGCATCCCGCTTCACTTCTTTGTTGGTAATCATGACATGTGGGTGAAAGATTATTTTCAACGTGAACTGCATATGACGACCTATTACGGGCCCGCCGCGTTTGAATGGAACGGGCGCCGGTTTTGGGTGGGGCATGGGGATGGTCTGGGTCCCGGTGATCAGGGGTACAAGCGATTGAAGAAGCTGTTCCGCAATCCGGTCTGTCAATGGTTATTCGGTATCCTGCCGCCTGTGGCAGGGATGGGAATGGCCCAGTACCTCAGCCGCCGGAGCCGACGGCAGACAGGCTCCACGGAAGAGGTGTTCCTCGGGGCGGAAAAGGAATGGCTGGTCCAGTACTGTCTGGAACGGCTTCAGCAGGAACACTACGACTATCTTCTTTTCGGACACCGTCACCTGCCGATCGATCACCGCTTTCCGGGCGGTTCCCGTTATATCAACCTGGGCGACTGGATCCGGTATTCCACCTATGCCGTTTTTGACGGCCAGGAACTACAGCTTCGTTCGCATACGGGAATGGACCAGGCCATCATCCGAACGTCATGAGCTGTCGAGTATTTTATATCCTTCTTGTTCTGTTCATGGGGTCAGCAGCATCCGCCCAGCAGGATACCTCTTTCCGCCTCCTTCGGATCATGAACGGGGATATGGAGAGCTTTACGGTGGACAACCTCGACAATGTCTACGTGCTCACGTCCCGTAATCAGGTAAAGAAATACAATGCTGCCGGCGATTCCGTGGCCGTATTCAACGACATCCGGAAATATGGCCGGGCTACCCTCATCGACGTGTCGAATCCCCTCAAGGTACTGTTGTATTACCGTGATTTTGCCACGGTGCTGATGCTGGACCGGTTCCTTAATGTGGTCCATGTGCTGGACCTGCGCAAGCAAGGGGTTTATCAGGCCGGAGCCATCGGACAGTCATTCGATAATCGTGTCTGGGTCTATGATGAGATGGAGGCCCGTTTGAAAAAACTGGATGAGAACGGGACCGTATCCCTCCAAACCCCTGATTTCCGGATGCTCTTCACACAACCCTTCAGTCCGCAGAAGATCTTCGATGAGGACCGCTGCGTATACCTTTATGATCCCCGGCGGGGCATCTATGTGTTCGACTATTTCGGGGCGTTGAAGAACGGGATCCAGATCATGGGGTGGAAAGACCTCCGCGTCGGGGGCAATCATATCTATGGCACCGAAGCAGATACACTCCGGCGTTATGATATCCGTTCGTTCCGTGTCGACAGTTGGCTCCTTCCGGAACCGGCCCGCGGGTCTCTTTCATTTCGCTTCAGCGGAACGAGGGTATATGCGCTCAAGCCCGGATGCCGGGATACGGGTAACTGCCTTTATATCTATTTGCTGCGCTGAGTGCAGGACCGGCCGCAAGTCAGTGAATTTCCTTGAAGATGTCGTTCAGGTCCAGGTCGAAGAGTCCATAGCGACCGAATTCGACCACACGCCCCATCTCTTTGCCATGCTTCATGACCAGTATGGTTGGTACACGGGTCACGGCCAGTGCCTCACAAAGGTGACCGGCGGTCTTCTTTTGGCGATCCACCCCGATCAGTGTGATCCGCTCCCCGGGATAACCGGCTGCGTCCGTGAGCAGGTATAACTTGGGAATCACCTGATGGGAATCCTCGCACCAGGTTCCCATGAATACCAGCAGCTCGATGGAATCGCGAAGCCGTCGCAGACCATCCAGCGCCCCTTTGTTGGGCGTGTATCCTTTTTGTCCCTCCGCATACCACTTGAACGAGGTGTCGCGTGTCAGCGCCTCCCGGCACAGGATCCCCTTCAGGGTCTTTTCCCCGGGTCGTTCGGCGTAGGATTCATAGGGGCCGTTTCCGGGACAGGTCTGGGTTTGGGCAGCCGTCCATTTGGCGACAAACAATGTTACAAGGATACAAACGACGATAGGTAATTGCTTCATGGCCTTGCGGTGTTAACGGTGAGGGAAAAAACGATCCGCGCCTCCTCGCGGGGAGGTCATAGATTGGCTTTCAGTTCCAGCAGAAATGCTTTCAGTCGTTCCAGTGAACGGATCATTTCAAATTTTTCCTGTGCATTGCGGTTTCGGCGCAGGAATTCCCGTGCTCCCTCGATGGTGAATTTACGGCGGCGGAGCAGGTCATGGATCATGACGAGGTTCTTGATGTCAACGGGTCGAAAGAAGCGATCTCCTTTCCGGTTCTTCCGGGGCTGCAGGATATCGAACTCCGTTTCCCAATAACGGATCAAAGATTGATTTTCGCGGAACATGAGGGCGACCTCACCGATCGAGTAATATTGTTTTTTAAACAGGGTCTCATCATCGGGAACCAGTAGCGGTAGTCCTTGTGCTCCGGGCTCCTTCAGCGATTTCCGGCCGCGGCGTGAAGGGGGGGGCATGGGGGCGGGTGGGCGTTTTTCCTTTTTCACTGCGGCCACAGGCTTCGGTGCGGAGCCGGAAGGCTGTGGCGCTTCCGTATCAGCGGCGAAGTCAAAGGTGATCTGGGTAAGCGGTTTGCCCATACGATAAAGGTACGACACCCTTGCCGCTGAGCGGTCATGTGCCGCCCGGTGTGGAAAAATCACGAAGGGGGCATTCGATCAGTCGAAGCTCTGGTTGCTGGCCGCGGCCCTTTTGAGAATCAGATCGAATTGTTCCGGGGTAAGGTCGTTGTAGAAAAAATAGATGGGGTCCATCTTCTCCCCGTATTTGTGTACCTCATAATGGCAATGTGGTCCTGTGCTTTTGCCGGTGCTGCCTACCCAGCCGATCACCTCGCCGCGTTTTACAGTCAGGCCCACGCGCGCCTTTATCCGTACCATATGACCGTATAAGGTTTCATAGCCGTATCCATGATCGATGATGACGTGGTTACCGTACCCGTTACCGGAGTTGCCGGCCGTACTGACCCTACCATCGGCCGTGGCATAGATCGGTGTTCCCTGCGGCGCGGTGAAGTCGAGTCCTGCATGGAATTTGGTGGTCTTGTATACCGGATCGATGCGGTAACCGAAGCCAGAGGCGATCCGGTTCAGGTCCTTATTGCTTACGGGTTGTATGGCCGGGGTATGGGACAGCAGCGTTTCCTTGTCGTGCACCAGCCGCTCGACCTCTTCATAGGAACTGCGCTGCGCGGCGATCCGGTTCTTCAGGTTCTCGATCGTGGCGGCGATCGACGCCGGCAGCTCGAATCCGCTGATCCGTTCCACACGGGCCACTTCCAGTCGTTTTTCGATCTCGCGGGACCTGGCACTGTCCGGTACGGGATTGGCTTCGAAGATGGCACGATACACATCGTTATCCCGCTTTTCCAGCTCCTGAAGCTGCTGCTCCATCGTTTGCAGGTCTTTCTCCAGGTCGGCGAACTGCTGTCGGAGTGCCCGGTTCTGTTGGTTGAGCAGGCGCTCCTGGGGCGATCCCACGAATTGGAACGCAGCGTAAGAGATCAGGCCGGCCGTAACCAAGGCCGCAGCTACGAAGCCGAACACCCGCAACAGCCTGACGCGAAGGGGGGTCTCCAGCTTCTCGTACCGCAGGGTATTGGCATTATAGTAGTATTTGATCTTTTTCATACCGCCCGGCCCACGCTCCGGGCTGAAAATGCAGCCCGAAAGATTTACCTTTGCCCCCGTGCAGGGGACGACAAATATAGTCCCATCTCCAGCATTCAGCAACCCGGAAAAGGGTCTTGCGTAGGGACAGGGGGGACTTGATGCCTTCCTGAGTGAAACACAAGGCTATGACCTCAAACGAGATACGGCAGGCGTTCCTGGACTTCTTCCGTTCCAAGGGACACACAATCATGCCGTCCGCTCCCATCGTGGTGAAGGACGATCCCACCCTCATGTTCACCAATGCGGGGATGAATCAGTTCAAGGATTATTTCCTCGGGAATAAGGTGCCACCATACGGCCGCGTGGCCGATACCCAGAAATGCCTGCGTGTCAGTGGTAAGCACAACGATCTCGAAGAGGTGGGAGTGGATACCTACCATCATACCATGTTCGAGATGCTGGGTAACTGGAGTTTCGGCGATTATTTCAAGCGGGAGGCCATCAGCTGGAGCTGGGAGCTGCTGACACAGGTGTACCGAATACCGGTGGATCGGTTATACGCGACCGTGTTCGAGGGAGATGAAAAGGAAAAGTTACCGGCCTCCAAAGTTGCTTTGGAGAAATGGAAGGAGATCCTCCCGGATCCCCTCCAGATCGTATTCGGCAACAAGAAGGATAACTTTTGGGAAATGGGAGATACGGGGCCTTGCGGTCCCTGCAGCGAGATCCATGTCGACCTGCGCCCCGACGCGGAGCGTTCCCAGGTTCCGGGTCATCTGTTGGTGAACAAAGATCATCCTCAGGTGATCGAGATCTGGAACAATGTGTTCATTCAGTTCAATCGAAAAAAGGATGGCAGTCTGGAGCCGTTGCCGGCAGCTCATGTGGATACCGGAATGGGGCTGGAGCGGCTGGTCCGTGTCCTTCAGGGTAAAACGTCGAATTACGATACGGATATCTTCAGTGGCACCATCACCGAAGTGGAACGGATCACGGGCCGCACCTATGACAGAGGCGATTCCAAACAGGCCATTGCCTTCCGGGTTCTGGCCGATCACATCCGGGCCATCTGTTTCACGATCGCCGACGGGCAGTTACCTTCGAATACCGGTGCCGGTTATGTGATCCGTCGGATTCTGCGCCGTGCCGTACGTTATTATTTTTCTTACCTGGAATACAAACATCCGCTGCTTGTTCAGCTGGTACCCGTCTTGGCCCGGCAATTCGAACAGGTGTTCCCCGAGCTCCAGCTGCAGGTCGATTTCGTCAGTAAGGTGGTCCGAGAAGAAGAGGAAGCGTTCCTCCGCACACTCGATAAGGGATTGCGCCGGATCACGGAACACATGCATGCTGCCGGCAATTCAATCTCAGGGAAGGTCGCTTTCGAATTGTATGATACCTATGGCTTCCCGCTCGATCTGACCCGACTGATCGCCTCCGAGAATGGATACACGGTCGATGAGAAAGCCTTTGAGGAGGAGATGCGGCAGCAGAAAGACCGAAGCCGTGCGGCCACGGTCATCGATGCGCAGGATTGGGTACTGCTACAGGAGGGATCGAATCGTTTCGTGGGGTATGATTCACTCGAATCAGATACACGGGTGCTGAAATACCGTACCGTAAAAATAAAGGGCAAGGAGTCCTGTCAGGTCGTGCTGGAAACCACCCCATTCTATGCGGAGAGCGGCGGTCAGACTGGCGATCGGGGCTGGTTGCGCTTCGGTGATACGACCGTTGAGGTGTTGGATACGAAAAAGGATAACGATCTGATCATACATGTTACGGCCACGATGCCGGGAAAGCCCGATGGCCCCGTACTTGCCGCGGTCAATCCGGTTTTCCGGAAAGAAACTACCCGGCACCACTCGGCCACCCACTTGTTGCATGCGGCCCTTCGGCAGGTGCTTGGAACCCATGTCGCACAAAAGGGGTCGTTGGTGAATGCGGAACATCTCCGTTTCGACTTCTCCCATTTTGCTAAAGTCACGGCAGAGGAGTTGTTGGCCATTGAGGGTCTTGTGAACGAAAAGATCCGGGAGAATGTCCCCGTTGTCATCAAGAGTTTGCCCAAAGAGGAGGCCTTGCGGCTGGGTGCGATGGCCCTGTTCGGTGAAAAATACGGGGATACGGTCCGCGTTGTGATCATGGATTCCTCCTACTCCGTCGAATTGTGCGGAGGTACCCATGTGGGATATACCGGCGAGCTGGGCCTGTTCAAATTCGTCTCTGAATCGGCCGTTGCAGCGGGTGTACGAAGGGTGGAGGCCGTTTGCGGCAAACGGGCTGAGGACCATGTCAACTCGGAAATGGCCCTGTTGCAGCAGTTGCGGGAAAGCTTCCGTAATCCACGGGATCTCGTAAAGGCGGCTGAGGGTTTGCAGGAGGAGAATAGCGCACTACGCCGGCAATTGGAAGCGATGGAAGCTCGTCAGCTGGCGGATATCCGCGCGGATCTACTGCAGCGAAAAGAAACGGTCAACGGGATCGCATTCATCAGTGCCTTGGTTGAATTGGCCAACCCGGAAGCCTTGAAGAAACTTTGTTTCGACCTACGGCAGCAAGCACCCGATCTCGTGGCTGTCTTGTGCATGGTATCGGTAGGGAAGCCCCATGTGGCGGTAGGGATCTCCGATGCAGTGGCCGCCTCACGGTCACTGGATGCAGGCAAGATCATCCGCGAGCAGGTAGCCCCATTGATAAAGGGCGGCGGCGGTGGCCAAAAGACCCTGGCAACGGCCGGTGGACAGGAGCCTGCCGGTTTGCAGCAGGCCATCGATGCGGTACGAGGGTTGCTTTGAGGCGATCGGACCGCTTTTACATCTTTACCCCGTTCAGCGGGGTTTTTTATTGTCGGATCAGCTCCCGGCAAATCATCTAATTTTGTCGCTTTACGCCTAAAACATACTACTATGAACCGATTCTTTTGGGCCGTATTGCCGTTGGTCCTGGCTTCCTGTAAGGGCAAAACCGACGAAAAGACCCTGGAGGTCAGTGGTACCATTTCTCAAACGAAGGCCCGAATGATCTATTTGGAGGAATTGCCTATGACCACCATGGAACGCGTGGTGGTTGACTCCGCCGTTTTGGGAAAGAACGGGTCTTACCGACTCAAAGCAGAGACCGGGGAGGCACGGGTGTACAACCTGCGGCTGGATGCCAACGAATTTCCCCTGGCGGCCGTGATCAACGATGTAAAAAAGATCACCCTGAATGCGACCTTCAACAAGGAGAGCACATCCTTTCCGGAACGTTATGAGGTCACAGGATCGAAGGCCAGTCAGGACATGAAGGACTACATGGCGGTCTTCAACAGCAAATTGCAGCGGATCATTGAAAACAGCAGGGTTACAGATAGCCTGTTGCGTTCCGGGGGATCCGACAGCGCCTTGCAGGTTCTGCAGGATGGCTCGGCCGCGGAGGCTGCTGCCATTCGAAGCCTTACAGAGACGACCTTGAGCAAAAGCGGTAATCCGGCCTTATCGATGTTCATTCTCGGCTACTATCAGAGCACCTCCAATTATCCGGCCACGGGCCTGACGAGTTTTAGTAACGAGGAGGTGATGAAGTTCGTTGAGGAGACCGCCAAGCGATTCCCCGATCACCAGGGGGTGATCGCGATCCGTTCTTCCCTCGGTAGTACTGCCAAGGGCTTGGTGGGGCAGCAGGCACCTGAGATCTCTTTGCCCGATCCCAATGGGAAGACCGTTAGCCTGAGTTCCTTTCGAGGCAAGTTCGTGCTAGTCGATTTCTGGGCCAGTTGGTGTGGCCCCTGCCGCCAGGAGAATCCAAATGTAGTGAAGGCCTGGAATCGTTTCAAGGGAAAGAATTTTACCATTTTGGGTGTGTCGCTCGATCAACCCGGACAGAAAGATGCCTGGATGGGTGCTGTCATGGAAGACAAGCTTACCTGGACGCAGGTCAGCGACCTTAAATTTTGGAATAGTGCCGTCGTGCCGTTGTACCGGATCGAAGGCATCCCCTATAATGTACTCGTGGATCCTTCCGGAACTATCATCGCTGAATCACTGCGAGGGGAGGCCCTGGAACAAAAACTTGCCGAGGTGCTGGAATGATCGGTAAAAAGGATAAAAAAAAGACCGTCGGATTCCGACGGTCTTTTTTTTATTGGCAGAACCCGATCAGTAACCGGGGTTCTGCTGACAGGCTTTGTTCACCAGCAGTTCGGCGATCGAGATCGGCCAGATATACTGGGAGGTCGACGGGGATATGGCTGCAACAACACCCTTTGCGGGGTAAGTGCCGCCGGTACGTCCGATGTCGGAGGTACGGAACCCTTCGCCCAGCAGCTCGATCCGACGTTCGTTCAGGATCAGGCTGATGAGTGTATTCTTGTCTGCCGGAGCGAACGGCGTGGCCGTTGCGTCCGAACGAAGGCGGATGGCATTCAGGATTGCCAGCGCGCGGGCATTGACGGCCGTACCAGCTTCATTGCGGGCCAGAGCTTCGGCCAGGTTCAGCATCACTTCGGCATAACGGACTACCGGGCTCCAGTCAGCATCCGCTGCAG
>JBJOMF010000280.1:0-4586 GCA_046052505.1 Bacteroidota bacterium
TAAAAGGAAACTATCTTCGGCGGACTGAGCCCAGCGCCCTTACTAAAACAACGAAATGAGACCCCTTCGTTTTCTGGCCGGACTGACAGCCATCCTGTTCTTTTCCTGCAAACCGCAGCAGCAGCTCAGTGCCTACCTGCAGGATGTGAACGACAGCAGTGGAAAGGGTGCTGTGGTCGTCCCCGACCTTCGCATTCAAAAGAACGATCTTCTTTCCATCCAGATCTACAGCCTCAGTACACAGCCCCAGGTGTCGGATGCCTTGTATAACCAGCCCTCGTTGGGCACGGGAACGACGGGCGCAAGCAATGGTACCACGGGTTACCTGGTAGACAACCAGGGGAATATCGAACACCACCGGCTGGGAGTCATTCAGGCGGAGGGGCGCACCAAACAGGAACTTGCAGCCGAGATCCGCAAGCGCCTCACGCAACCGGTGGAGCTGCTCAAAGATCCTACCGTCATCATCCGTTTCCTGAACTTTCGTGTACTGGTACTCGGTCAGGTCGGTAAAGAAGGGCCGGTTACCACACAGGGTGAGCGACTCACTATTTTAGAGGCCATCAGCCTGGCCGGAGGGATCCCCGACATGTACGGAAAAAAAGAGATCGTAAAAGTGGTCCGCGAGCTGAACGGCCAGCGGGAGGTGGGGTATGTGGACCTGACATCCAAAACATTGTTTGAATCGCCCTATTACCATCTCATGCAGAATGATATGCTGGTGGTCGAGTCTACCGGTCAGAAGTTCAGGGAGGCCAAAGACCAGCGTACCCTCACCAAGGTCAGCTTCTTCTTGGGGCTGATCACATCGGTCGGATTCCTGTACAATATTTTCTTCCGCAATTAATCATTACGACCCACACCAATCAATCCATGTCAGAGCTTCGTTCCCAACCGGAATTCCAGAGTGACAGCGGTAAGCTCAATCTGCGTGACCTCTTTTACAAGTATATCCGCTTTCTGCCCCTTTTCATTCTGACTCTGGCAATCGCCTTGCTGGGTTCCTATCTCTATCTCCGCTATGCACCCAGGTCCTATCAAAGTTCGGGTATTCTGGTGATCAAATCCGAGACGGGTAATGCCCGTCCGGGCGACAAGTTTCAGGAGTACTTCCAGTCCGACCAGAAAATGAACATACAGAATGAGATGGAAGTGCTCCGTTCCAAGGCGCTCATGACCCGTGTGGTCAGGAAGCTGGGTCTCGAGTATACGTACTATGTGATCGGGAAGATCCGGACCATCAATGCATACAAAGCCACCCCATTCCAAGTGGTTGCCGATACCCTTTATGACCCGAAGGGTTCCTTTGACCTCAGTCTGAAAGTCAATAAAGAGCGCCAATTCAAGGTCAACAACGACCCTGCGCTTTATGGCTTCGGACAACCCATCCGGATCCCGCAAGGCATCATCCGGCTGGTAGAAGATCCCGGAAATCCCTATTCAGCCGAATACCGAGTGGAATACCGATCGGCCGAATCGATGGGCGCGTTCTATGCCTCTAAGATCAAAGTGATCCCGAAAATGGTCGGGACCGGGATCCTCAATATCACTGCACAGACCGGCAACGCCTTCCTCTGCAAGCAACTGGTCGATATGCTGATGTCCGAGTACGGTGCTTACAGCCTTGAGCTGAAGAATCAGGCTTCCGACCAGATGATCGCCTTCATCGACGGACGCATGGAGGTCATCAACCGGGAGCTGGACAGTGTGACCAACAACCTGCTCGGTTACATGCAGCGGAATAATGTGCTGGATATCGACCTGCAAAAGGAACGGAACTTGACCAGGGTCAATGAGTCGGACAAGCAACTCAACGAACTGCTCTACCAGCGTAATACGGCTGCCCTGGTAGAGGACTATCTTCGGGACGTCCGAAACAGGAATGGGATCATCGTGATGCCATCTTCCATCGGCCTTGCTGAGCCGGTACTGAATGGGCTGGTCACCAATTACAATGCCCTTCAGGTGAAACGGAAGGAATTGCTGGATGGCAATGTGCCGGTGAAAAACCCGGTGATCGTAGAGCTGGATGCACAGGTCGTGGAGCTTCGGGAAAATATACTGGGTAATCTTGGTAAACTGCGCGCCAGCCTTGAGCGCAACATTTCCAGTCTGCGCCAGGCGGCGGGCCTGGCAAGCAACGAACTGCGCGACCTGCCCGCCAAAGACCGGGAGCTGGCCGAATTGAAAAAAGCGGTGGAGAACAAACAGCTGCTGTACAATATACTGGTGGAAAAACGGGAGCAAACGGCCATCTCAAGAGCTTCCAGTATTGCCGGCTCGCAGATCATTGAGCTGGCGGCTTATGCCCCCACACCGGTGAAGCCCAACCGCCGTAACATCCAATTGCTGGCTATTGTTGCCGGCCTGGCCCTACCGGCGCTCTTCATCTTCCTGAGCGAGCTGATGAACGATAAGATCCTGACCCGCGAAGATGTTTCAAAGATCACGACGGCACCTATTCTGGGAGAGATCGGCCACTCTCATCACCGGGATGTACTCATCATGCATGCCCGCAACCGAACGATGATCGCAGAGCAGTTTCGGATCATTCGGTCCAATATGCAATATGTGGTGGAAAAGGCGGAGCGCTTTACGGTGATGGTCACCTCTACCTTTTCCGGTGAGGGAAAATCCTTCGCGAGTACCAACATCGGGGCGGTAATGGCCATATCCGGTCGCAAGACGGTCATCCTCGAATTCGACATTCGTAAGCCCAAGTTGCTTTCCGGATTGAGCATGGAGAAAGGTCCCGGCATCACCAATTTTCTGATCGGCCGGGCCGAACTGAAAGATCTTGCCCGTCCGGTTCCGGATATGGAAAACCTGTATGTGATCGGTTGCGGACCGGTGCCTCCCAATCCCGGTGAGCTGCTTTTGACACCCCGGATGGATGCGCTTTTTGATTGGCTGCGGAAGGAATTCGAGGTCATTGTGATCGATACGGCACCGGTGGGAATGGTCAGCGATGCCCAGACCCTGGCTAAGTATGCAGATGCCACCTTGTACCTTGTTCGTCAGCAGTATACATACAAAAAACAAGTTTCACTGATCGATGAATTCTACCAGTCCGGCAAGTTGCCAAAGGTTTCTGTTCTCATCAATGATGTGAAAATCAAGTTCGGATACGGCTATTATGGCTATGGAAGGTATGGTTATGGGTATGGATACGGGTATGGGTATAAATCCGAGTATTATGAGGAAGAAAACCCCACAGGCTCCTCCTCGAGGTCGTCGCGGAATCCTTTGAACTGGTTTCGTCGAGGCAGACGTTCCTAAAGACTGTTTATTGCATGATCATTCTAGTGACAGGCGGTGCCGGTTTCATTGGCTCGCATGTGGTGGATGCCCTGCTGCAGGATAGCCGCGTTGGCTGTGTTCGGATCCTTGATAACCTGGCAACGGGTTCTCTGGATAATATTCGTTCAGCTATGGATGATCCTCGTGTGGAGTTCATGCAGGCAGATATCCGTGACTATGCGGCCTGCCTGGCAGCTTGTACCGGCGTTCATCGGGTCTGCCATCAGGCAGCCTTGGGCTCCGTGCCCCGTTCGATCGCCGATCCGCTTACCACACATGCCGTGAACGCTACCGGCACACTCAATATCTTCACAGCTGCTAAAGAGGCCGCTGTCGAACGGGTTGTGTATGCCGCGAGCTCCTCTACATACGGAGATCATCCCGGTCTTCCGAAACGGGAGGACCGCACGGGCAATCCCCTTTCGCCGTATGCCGTGACCAAACTGGTGAATGAACTGTATGCCTCTGTGTACGCCCGGGTGTATGGGCTGCCCTTCATCGGCCTTCGCTATTTCAACATCTTCGGCTCCCGGCAAAGTCCGGATGGACCCTATGCTGCGGTCATACCGCTGTTCGTCCGCTCCCTGCTTCAGGGTCAGGCGCCCGTTATCAACGGCGATGGCAGCACCAGTCGCGACTTTACGTATGTTGCCAATGCCGTGCAGGCCAATCTGCGGGCGCTGTTTACCGATAACCCCGCTGCGATGAACGAGGTATACAATATCGCCTGCGGCGAACAGACGACCCTTCTCCGGTTGTTTGAACTCCTGCGCGCGGAAGCGGGAACAGACCTGCAACCCCTTCATGGCCCCGAACGAAAAGGTGATGTGCGACACAGCCTGGCGGATATCTCCAAAGCGCAAAGCCTGCTGGAATACGAACCGGCAGTGACCGTGCAGGAAGGTTTGAAACGGACCTTTCAATGGTACAGGGATCGGGGGGGAAAGGTTGAGGGTTAGAGTTTAGGGTTTAGAATGAAACTGCGGTTTCCAATTTTTACGTCACCGCGGGCAGGCGAAGTGCGACCCGCGGTCTGTTGGAAAGCCCCGTCCGTCACCCCCGGCCCCTTAGTTGTTTAAACATCCCGCTTACTTAAAAGCTTTTTAATAACCGGATTGAACATGCCTCCACACGCAACCCCGCATCATAGAACTATCCTCATCACCGGCGGCGCCGGCTTCATCGGTTCTCATGTGGTCCGTCTGTTCGTCAAGAAATACCCCCATTATCGCATCGTCAACCTCGATGCGCTCACCTATGCCGGGAACCTGGAGAACCTCCGGGAC
>JBJOMF010000281.1:0-4167 GCA_046052505.1 Bacteroidota bacterium
CACGAGGGCCCGGCGAATGTCCTTTACGGTCGATGCGATATTGAGTTCGGTGATGCGTGCCTGCCCTTTCAGGTTCTTGAAGGCACTTTCTAGCTTTTCCTGAAGACTACTGAACATGTGATGCGGGTTTGTCGGACGGCCCTTTTAAGGGCAACAGGGGTGAGCCCTGTTGCGGGGGAAGCAAAGATAATTCAGGGTGCCGGTTTTCGGGCGGTAAAGTTCGGAACGAGATCAGCCTCCGAGGTAACTGCGCAGTTGATCGCAGCCGTTGGAGGATTTGAGTTTATTGAGGGCCTTGTCCTTGATCTGACGGACTCGCTCGCGCGTCAGGCTGAACTTCACACCGATGTCCTCCAGACTCATCGGGTGGTCCACACCGATGCCGAAAAAGTAGCAGATGACCTCTTTCTGTCGTTCGGTGAGGGTTTTGAGGAACCGGTCGATCTCTTGCTTGAGGGACTGGGTATGCGCCAGGTCCATATCGGTCTTGTCCGCGTTGGGATTCTCCAGCACATCGATCAGTGTGTTCTCCTCACCATCGGAAAGGGGCGAGTCCATGCTCACGTGGCGGGCATTGATGCCGAGCGTGGCGGAGACCTCTTCCAGGTCCATGTCCAGTGCTTCGGCCAGTTCTTCCGCGGAGGGCTCGCGTTCGAACTGCTGTTCCAGCTGGGAGAAGGCCTTCTGGATGCGATTGGTCAGCCCCACTTTATTCAGCGGCAATCGTACAATGCGTGCCTGTTCAGCCAGTGCCTGCAGGATGCTCTGCCGGATCCACCAAACCGCGTAGGAGATGAATTTGAAGCCGCGGGTCTCGTCAAAACGTTGGGCGGCCTTTATCAGACCCAGATTGCCTTCATTGATGAGGTCGGGGAGGGAGAGCCCCTGGTTCTGGTATTGCTTGGCCACCGAGACCACGAATCGAAGATTCGCTTTTGTGAGCCGGTCCAACGCCTTCTGATCGCCCTGCTTGATGAGGGTGGCCAATTTGACCTCCTCCTCCGGACTGATCAGCTCGACCTTACCGATCTCCTGCAGGTATTTCTCCAGGCTCTGCGATTCACGGTTGGTGATCGACTTGGAGATCTTAAGTTGACGCATGCTCATAGGCTGTGGATAAACCGTTGTCTTTTAATGGGCTATGGATTTCTATTTCGATAAACTACCCAGGGCCCCTGTCCTTTTTACACGTGGTTGGCTCAGAACCTATTGGATGTCAAAGCAATTTAAGGAAAGGACCCCTCTTGCCCAAAATTATTTTTAGGTGAACTTTCGCCGTTTAGGAGCCATCCGATCCGTTACATCCCCTTGCATTTCAGGGGGAAAATAAAAAATCCGAATTCCTTTGAAGCAATCATATATTCTTTATTATTGCATCCACCACTATCTTTTTCAGCGGTTTATCGGATGAGTAAACAATTATATACGCTCGAGTTCCCCGTGCGATGCTCGCCTCAGATTCTTTTCGAGTTCCTGTCCACGCCGGCGGGTCTGTCCGAATGGTTCGCCGAAAAGGTCGATGAGCGGGAAGGAACATTCTATTTCGGCTGGGATAACAGCAGTTACGAAAAGGCTGAGGTTGTGGAGAGTGAGACGGATAAGTTCATCCGGTTCCACTGGCTGAATGCTCCCAAGGAGGAGTATTTCGAGTTCCGTATCGAGAAGTCGGAGATCACCAATCAGACCATCCTGGTCATAAAGGATTTCGCCGAGAAGAAAGACATCAAGGACCAGAGCATGTTGTGGGATTATCAGGTCAAGGACCTGTTCCACCGCCTCGGCAATTAAGTCCAAAGCAGCCCCGTCAGCCGCTCAAATTCATTCATCAGCCATTCCGCCGCGTTATCCCACTGCGCCACCGGCAGCATCGTGCCCACTTTAATGAAGGGGCGTTCCCCCAGCCACCCGCTCCAATCCGTAACGGTACAATCGAGCAGATTTCGGTAATCCGCCGAGCGGAGATCGTGTTGCCAGGGATCCGTACCTGTAGCGATGACATAACCGGCATCTTTCAGGGAGGCAAATGCGTGCGTCAATTTATTTTTTAGGTCATCGAGAGGACCCCCTGCCAGGTGAAGGGTGATGCTGAAGCAGTGACCCCACCAGAAAAAGGTCCGGATGGCACAGACCGATTCTTTCGTGAACGAGCGCGGATGGTCCAGCATCAGCCAGGGCAGGCCCTGGTACTGCTCTCCCCGGGAGATCTTGGCCGGGATCCGACGCAGTTCGTCGGGTATATTGGTCAGGGCATCCAGTCGAGACCGATAGCCTTCGGCTACGGTACTGAGCAGCAGCTGTGCCTTTTGCAACACCGCATTCTTCGTTAAAATCCAATCGGCTTGTGTCACGAGCTCCCGCTCCGCCGGGGAAAGCCCTATTTTTGTCCGATCCATAAGCTAAGTTACGTGTTCAAGACCCTGGACCGTCTGATCATACGAGCCTTCATCGGCCCTTTCGTGGCTACCTTTTTCATCACACTGCTGGTGCTCATCCTGCAATTCTTCTGGTTGTACATTGACGATTTCGTCGGCAAGGGACTGGACACCCGGATCGTCCTCGAGTTCATACTCTACCAGAGCGCCGTGCTGGTGCCCCTGGCCCTGCCTCTTGCGGTGCTGCTCTCCTCGCTGATGACCTTTGGCAGCATGGGGGAGACCTTCGAACTGGTGGCCATCAAATCGGCCGGTATCTCCCTGCTCCGTTTCATGCGGCCGCTTTTCATCATCAGCTTTTTCATCGGGGGTGTGGCCTTCCTGTTCTCCAATTATGTGATCCCGGTGGCCAATCTCAAGTCACGGACCCTGCTCGCTGATATCGTATACGCCAAGCCGGCCTTCGACCTCAAGGAAGGGGTCTTTTACGACCGCATCAACGGGTTTGCGATCAAGATCGGCCGGAAGGAGGCTGACAGCCTGATCCGCGACATCATCATCTATGAGCAGGGCAATGCCCTGCAGGATAATTTCATCATTGCCCGCAGCGGTATCATGCGCGTCACCGAAAACCGGCGCTTTCTGGAGTTTCAGCTTCAGGACGGGTGGCGGTATCAGGAACGGGGCCAGCCCTACCTCTATGATAATTCGGAGTACATCCGCATCCGATTCCGGGAGTTCCGCAAGCAGTTCGACCTCAGTTCTCTCGGTTTCAGCAACCGTACGGCCGACAGTGTTAACAGAAATAATGAGAAGATGCTGAGTATGCGGCAGCTGGAAACAGCGATCGACTCGATGCAACGGGAGAACCGAATGCTGGAGGAACAGTCACGCCGCGATATCGTCAGTCTCTACCGCTTTCCCGGGATCTTCGATTCGGCCTGGAGCCCGCCGCCGGCCAACGCCGGGGTTCCTGTGGCTGGCAGCTACTGGCTTCCCGATTCGGCCCGGCGTACGGTGAATGAGAACGTACGCAGTACTGCGCGGTCGCTCAGCGCCGGGATCGAGTCCCGTGATATTACCAACAAATTCAAGGCCCGCGAACTCCGCAAGCACCGCATCGAATGGCACCGGAAGATCGTTCTCTCCCTGGCCTGTGTGGTACTCTTTCTGATCGGTGCCCCGCTGGGATCCATTATCCGGCGCGGCGGGCTGGGTACACCGCTGATCTTCGCGATCGTGTTCTTCATGCTCTTCTATTTCTCCAGCACGATGGGGGAAAAATTCGCCAAGGAGAACAGTCTGACCCCCTTTACGGGAATGTGGCTGGCCTCGTTCATTCTCCTGCCCATCGGTTGTTTTTTGACGTACAAGGCCATGCGCGACTCCCAGCTCTTTAATAAGGAATTCTATCACCGGGCGGGCCGCTTCCTGCGCCGGTATTTCGGTAAAACCACGTCCTGATGCCGGCACCGCCGTCGCTTGATAATTGTGTATTTTCGGGACTACGGTAAACGACCAGCGAACTTGGACAAGGCCCGGCAAAATCTTCGAGTACAACGATGGGTAGCCGCCGTTTCGGTGTTGCTGCTGGCGGTAAAGTTCATTGCCTATTTCTGGACGCATTCCGTATCCATCCTCACCGATGCGCTCGAGAGTATCGTCAATGTCTCGGCCGGATTCCTGGGCCTGTACTCCCTTTCGGTATCCGCCCGGCCCCGCGACCGGGATCACCCCTACGGCCATGGCAAGGCTGAGTTCCTCTCGGCAGCCGTCGAAGGGGCATTGATCGGCG
>JBJOMF010000282.1:0-7687 GCA_046052505.1 Bacteroidota bacterium
GGTTTGTATCGAATCAACTCTGCATGAAAAGTTACTTCAAGGATAAAGTGGTGGCCGTGACCGGCGGTACCGACGGGATCGGAAAAGCGCTGGTCAATGCCCTGATCGAACTGGGTGCCAAGGTGTCCACTTGCGGCCGAAACCACGACAAACTCTACCGGCTGCAGTCCGAATTCCCATCCGCCTTCCTGCATACCACCGTTACCGATGTCAGCAAGGAGAACGAATGCCGTCGGTTCATCGAATCGACCGTCAAGGCTTTCGGCGGTATTGATATCCTCATCAACAACGCCGGCATCTCCATGCGGGCGCTCATCAAGGATGCGGACACCGAGGTGATCCGCAAGGTGATGGACATCAATTTCTACGGAACCGTCTACTGCACCAAGTATGCCCTCCCCTCCCTGATCGAGCGAAAAGGCACCGTTGTCGGCGTGTCATCGATCGCCGGATACCGCGGACTGCCCGGACGAAGCGGTTACTCGGCCAGCAAATTTGCCGTGCAGGGCTGGCTGGAATCCATCAAAACGGAACTGACGGATGACGGGGTTCATGTCATGTGGGTATGCCCGGGGTTCACCACTTCCAATATCCGGAGTGCCGCACTGAACCCGGCCGGAGAGGCCCATGGAGAGACCCCGATGGATGAGGGCAAGATGATGCCTGCGGAAACCTGCGCAAACCATATCCTGAAAGCCATCGCCCGTAAAAAACGGACCCTGGTGCTCACCTTTACGGGCAACCGCACCGTGTTCCTGCAAAAATTCTTTCCCAAACTGGCCGACCGGTTCACACACCGGTTCTTTTTCCGGAACGGGAAGCTGATCAAATAAACGGAACCCGTGGCGCTGATCACCCTCACCTCCGATTTTGGTCATACCGACTACCTGGTCGGTGCGGCCAAGGCACGGCTGTTACAGATCAACCCCGACTTCCGTCTGCTCGATATCTCACACAACCTGCCGCCATTCAATTTTCCGCAGGCCATTTATGTGTGCCGCTCCGCCATCCGGCAATTTCCCGAGCACACGTACCACCTCATCCTGGTCAGCCTGTTCGAACGGCGCCCCGAACAACTGCTCCTGGCCTTCCACCGCGGCCAGTACATCCTGTGCGCCGACAACGGACTGCTCCCCATGATCATTGGGGAAACCCCCGAACTCCTCATGGGATTGCCGCTGTCATCGGTTCCCGAACGGAATACGATCGCGCTGATCGGTGTCATGGGAGCCGCAGTGAACCAACTGGTGCAGGGCGAGCCCATCGGCCGTATCGGCGTACCCGATGTACCCTACCTGGAAAAACGCCCCCTGCGCCCCGCGACAGGTAAGGATATGATCGAAGGACAGATCATCTACATCGATAATTTCGAGAACGTGATCGTGAACATCACACGAGACGAATTCGAGGAGGCCCGGCAGGGACGACCCTTCCGGATCGTATTCACCCGCAACGAGATCATCGACCGGATCAGCCAAAGCTATGCCGATGTGAAAGAGGGGGAGAAAGTAGCGCTGTTCAATACGGCGGGCTACCTTGAGATCGCGATCAATAAAGGCAACGCGGCGGGCCTCTTCGGTCTCAAGGACTTTTCCGAAAAGACCCGCCAGGGCCAGCTATCCTACCAGACCGTCAAGGTGTATTTCGATACATGAATCATGCGGCTGTAGCCGCTGCTCCTCCCTCGCCAAACCCGTTAAAAGAACGGTCTTATTACCCTATTTTTGCTGACCCCCTGCTCCACAGGGATAAACCGATCGTTTATGAGTTTTCGCCGAGCAAACAACCTGACCGGGTGGCTGGTATTTTTCGCAGCCTTTGCTACCTATTTCCTGACCCGTGAAGCCCGTGGCAGCCTGTGGGATACCGGGGAATTCATCGCCTGTGCCAAAGGCGTTCAGCTGCCGCACCCCCCCGGTGCGCCCCTGTTCGTCCTGCTCGGTCGCTTTTTCATCATCCTCTTCGGCGACAACGCGGCCAGCGCAGCCAGTGCCGTGAACTTCATGAGCGCCCTGGCAAGCGCCGCGACCATCCTCTTCCTGTTCTGGAGCATCACCCACTTTGCCCGTAAAATGTTCGTGACCTCGGGCACCGACCTCAGCCCCCATCAACTCGTCACCACACTGGCAGCGGGTGCCGTGGGCGCCCTGGCCTATACCTTTTCCGACTCGTTCTGGTTCAGTGCCGTGGAAGGCGAGGTTTACGCCCTCTCCTCCTTCTTCACCGCGCTGGTGTTCTGGGCTATGTTGAAATGGGAACAGGCCGATGAAGAGGCCGGGGCCGATCCCTTGGCACGCCTGCGTAGCGACCGCTGGATCATCTTCCTGTTCTTCATGATGGGGCTTTCGATCGGCGTACACCTGCTCAACCTGCTCAGCATACCGGCCATCGTAATGGTCTACTACTACCGGCGCTATCAGCCCACGACCAAGGGTGCCATCTGGGCCTTCCTGATCGGATGTGCCATAACCGGCATCGTGCAATTGGGCGTGATCCAGTATTCCATGAAGGCCGCAGGCATCTTCGACGTCTTTTTCGTCAATAAGGCCGGACTGCCGTTCTTCTCCGGCTTCGCACTCTACTTCCTGGCCGTGACAGCCGCCATCGTATGGGCCCTTCGGCTCAATGAAAGGAAAGTCAGTACCATGACCATGATCATCTGGTTCAATGCCTTCATCCTGCTGGCCGCGTTCCCCTTCTTCGCATCGAAAGGAGCCGGCGTATTCAACTCAGGGATCATGAACCTGCTGCTTCTCGTGCTCCTCGCCACCCTGGCGGGCTACTTCTTCAAGCCCACAGCCCTCAGGGTCCTGAAGCTCTCACTCTGGTCCTACAGTTTCATGATGCTGGGGTATTTCATGTACCTCACGGCCCTGATCCGCTCCAACGCCAATCCCACCATCGACATGAACAATGTCGATAATCCTATTAACCTCGTATACTACCTGAGCCGCGAACAGTACGGAGAAGCACCCCTCGTATACGGACCCCATTTCGCCGCCCAGTACAAGTACGGAGATGACGGATACGTCGTTCTGAAGGAAGGGGAAATGAAATACGTGAAAGGCAAGAACAAATACATTCCGATCGGGCGTGAAAAGAAACCGCAATACGAAAGCAGTGACATGCAACTGTTCCCCCGGGTGTGGGACAGCAGCAACGACCAGTACCACGCGGAATTCTATGCCGACTGGCTGAACCTGCGGGACGAACAGACCGGAAAATACATCGCCCCCACCTACGCCGACAACTTCAACTGGTTCTTCACTTACCAGATGGGTCTGATGTACTGGCGCTATTTCATGTGGAACTTCGCCGGAAAACAAAACGATGTGCAGGGCCTCGGTAACAAGCGCGACGGCAACTGGATCACCGGGATCTCGCTGATCGACGACAAGCGACTGGGCGACCAAAGCCTGCTCCCTGAAAGCGTCCGTCACAATAAAGCGAAGAACAGCCTCTACCTCCTACCCTTCCTGCTGGGGATCATCGGGTGCGTTTACCAGTACCTCAAGAACCGGAAGGATTGGATCGTGAACTTCCTGCTCTTCTTCTTCACAGGAATGGCCATCGTACTTTACCTGAACCAACCGGGCAATCAGCCGCGGGAACGCGATTACGCCTACGTGGGTTCGTTCTATGCCTTTGCGATCTGGATCGGCCTGGCCGTGGTGGCACTGGTCAAACTGGTACGCGACAAGGCCGATAAGCTGACGCTGCAGCAGCAACTGATCTACGGCGGGGGGCTCACCTTCACCATCAGCCTGCTCAGCTGCATCAACGATACCGGATCGGCTGCCTTGATGGTCCCCTTCATCATCACGGCCATCTACGCCGCATTCACCTTCGGTGCCACTTACCTGCTGCGGGCCCTATCGGGCGGCGGCAGCAATGAACGGATGCTGAATATCGCCACTACCGTGATCTGCCTCGCCGTTCCGGCCTTGATGGCCAAAGAGGAATGGGACGACCATGACCGCAGTCATAAAACGACCGCGCCAGACATGGCGAAGGACTACCTCGAAAGTTGCGCCCCCAACGCGATCATCTTCACCTTTGGGGACAATGACACCTACCCGCTCTGGTACGCCCAGGAGGTCGAAGGAATACGACCGGACATCCGCGTCATCAATAACAGTCTGTTGGGGATCGACTGGTACATCAATCAGCTGCGTTACCGTGTGAACCAGGCAGACTCGCTCGACGTATTGTGGACCCCGGAACAGATCGAAGGGCACAACCGGGAGTTCCTGCGCTACCGAGCCGAAGGCGACCCCAATCAGTATTACGACCTTTATGATGTGATGAAGAACGTGCTCGGCCGACCGGGCATCGATGAAGTGACCGGACGTGATGTGGGATATGGGTTTTTCCCCGTCGCCAAGTTCCGACTTCCGGTAGATACCGCCCTGGTGCGGAGCAACGGCACCGTGAACCCCGGCGACAACGTACTTCCGCAAATCCTATTCCAGATCCCCAAGGACAAACTGGACGGCGGTCTGGTGCGAAGTGATTTCATCATCCTGAACATCCTGGCCACCAACAATTGGAAACGCCCGATCTATTTCACGTCCGCCTTCGGTGAACTCGGCTTTGGGAACTACCTGCGCAAGGACGGACTGTCTTACCGCCTGGTCCCGGCCGCACTGAAAGCGCCTCAGGAAAGCTGGCTGGTACATACCACGCTGCGTCAGGTAGGTCTGGGGGGAACGCAGATACGCGACAACAATACCGACGTTCTTTACAACAATCTGATGACCAAGTACGAAACGGGTGGTGCCGGCAGAAAGAACATGTACTTCGATGAAGAAAACCGCCGCCACCTTCTATCCCTGCGTGCCCTCTATGGCGAAGCCGCGGGGAATATGGCCGATGCCGGACGGAAAGAGGAGGCGGGCAAGCTGATCGATAAGGTCGAGGCCGGTATCCTGGAGGAGAACCTCCCCTATGCGATGGTCAGCCGGTACAGCAGCCATAACCAGAACGGTTTGTTGTACCTGGAAGCCTGTTACAAGGCCGGCAAAAAAGACGTGGCTGAAAAAGTGCGAAAGGCCCTGCGGAAGGATATCGAGCAACAGCGGGCTTACTATATCGCCCTGAACGGCGGGAACATCCCCAACATTACCCAGTTCGGAAAAGAGGAGAATACCGGCCTGTTCGAAGCCCTCACGATGGAATACCGCATCAATGAGGCCCTCATGATCGTATTGGACGAGCTCGAGATGAAATACGCCCCGGAGACCCGTCCCAAACCGGTGACTCAACCCACCCCTCAGCCCGGAGGCCGGACCGACAGTACGAATAACACGGATACCACAATAAGATAGTACCGGTTCCCCATTACCAAAGCCCCGACCGATGTGTCGGGGCTTCTTTTTTTTCGGAAGCACCCAACCTGCCAGGCCATTATTTGTTCCTTATCTGCACAACGACCCAAAATGAACTAACTTACCAAAGATGAGAGGCTATCAATTCAGCCGGCTCGAACCGGATACCGGAAGTACGGGTCGCTTCGGACAGCTGCTCGACCTGTTCCAGCAACTTCTCACCTACACCAGCGGTGATGTGAGCGAAGCCCTGCAATGGATGAACGAGCTGGACAAGCAGTACCAACTTACCGATGATACTTATGGCATGGGCGACTTCATTGAAGAGCTGAAAGAAAAGGGCTATCTCACGGAAGACAATGAGAAAGGAGGATTTCGAATCACCCCGAAAACCGAACAAGGCATCCGGAAACGGAGCCTGGAAGAGATATTCGGCAAGCTCAAGCGTACCCGAAGCGGCGATCATCACAGTTATAAACCGGGTCGGGGAGATGAGAGCAATCCGGATACCCGGCCCTTCCGATTCGGAGACCTGATCGAACAGATCGACTTCACCGAAAGCATCCGGAATGCGCAGATCCACCACGGACTGGAGGGGTTCCGGCTTCAGGAGGAAGACCTGAGCATTAGAGAGACCGACCGGAAACTGCAGACCTCCACGGTATTGATGATCGATATTTCCCACTCGATGATCCTCTATGGGGAGGACCGGATCACGCCGGCCAAGAAAGTGGCCATGGCCCTCAGTGAACTCATTCAGACCCGCTACCCAAAAGACACCCTCGATATCGTGGTGTTCGGCAACGATGCCTGGCCCATCGAGGTGAAGGACCTGCCCTACCTGCAGGTAGGCCCCTACCACACCAATACCGTGGCCGGACTCGAACTGGCCATGGACATCCTGCGCCGCCGGAAGAACCCAAACAAACAGATCTTCATGATCACGGACGGTAAACCTACCTGCCTGAAGATCGGTAAGCGATACTATAAGAACAGCTTTGGCCTCGATCGAAAGGTCGTGAACCGTTGCCTCAGCCTGGCGGCCCAGTGCAAGAAACTGAACATACCGATCACCACGTTCATGATCGCCACCGACCCCTACCTGCAACGCTTCGTTCAGGAGTTCACGGAAATGAATCAGGGGAAAGCCTTTTTCGCCTCACTTGACAAATTGGGCGCTTTTTTGTTCCGCGATTTCGAGAGCGGCAAAAGCCGGACCGTCTTTTAAACCCGAAAATGAATGACCCGCGTATGAACCCTGCCTCCATAAAAACACTCGGCGAACTCAAGGCCTCCGGCTACCGCCCCAAAAGTATCCGCGATGAGATCCGCGACAACCTGATCGCCCGGATGAAACGGCAGGAGCCCACGTTCAGTGGCATCGTGGGTTATGACGACACCGTCATTCCCGATGTGGAACGGGCCCTGCTCAGCCGCCATAATATCCTGTTCCTCGGTCTTCGTGGCCAGGCTAAGACCCGCATGGCACGGCAAATGACCGATCTGCTCGACGAGTACATACCCGCCATACGGGGCAGTGACCTGAACGACGACCCGCTGCGACCGATGAGCCGGTTTGCCCAGGAAGAGATCGCCACCCATGGTGATGAGACCCCCATACATTGGATCCACCGCAGCGAACGCTACGGAGAGAAGCTGGCTACGCCCGACGTCAGCGTGGCCGATCTGATCGGTGATATCGACCCCATCAAAGCCGCCAATCTCAAATTGAGCTTCGCCGACGACCGCGTGATCCATTACGGGATCATACCACGATGCAACCGGTGCATCTTCGTGATCAATGAACTGCCTGACCTGCAGGCCCGCATCCAGGTTTCATTGTTCAACATACTGGAAGAGGGCGATATCCAGATCCGGGGTTTCAAGCTGCGCCTGCCACTCGACATCCTTTTTGTGTTCACGGCGAATCCGGAGGATTATACCAACCGCGGCTCCATCGTTACCCCGCTGAAGGACCGGATCGAGAGCCAGATCCTCACCCACTACCCGAAAAACCTCGAGCACGCACTTTCCATCACCGAGCAGGAGGCCGATATCAGCCTGGGGCAACAGGAACTCGTGGACGTAAGCGATCTGGTGAAACGGCTCATCGAGCAGGTAGCCTTTGAAGCCCGCCACAGTGAATTCGTTGACAAAAAGAGCGGTGTCAGCGCGCGGCTGACGATATCCGCCCTTGAAAATGCCGTCAGTGCCGCGGAAAGAAGGTCCATCCTGCAAGGGGAGAGCCATACACAGGTATGGGTCAGCGACCTGGCCGGTATCATCCCCTCGATCACGGGCAAGGTGGAACAGGTATATGAGGGAGAGCAGGAAGGACCCTATCAGGTAGCCCTGAACCT
>JBJOMF010000283.1:0-7547 GCA_046052505.1 Bacteroidota bacterium
CTTTTCGCCAATTATCCCGTAGTGGATTATGAGACTTGCTTCAACATCCCCCTGAGTCCGGAAACCTATTCATCCCTGATCCCCCTTTTGCGCAAGTCGGTGCGGGGTCTTCATGAAAAAGATGGCATTGAATACCTGATGCATTTTACCCGGTACGCATTCCTCTTCGAGCAGGACATACGCCTTTATGGTAAGGAAAAACGGCTGAGCCCCGAACAGACACTTCTTTTCGATAAAAGCGACTGCGAGGACCGGGCTGCCTTGTTCTTTTACCTGGTCAAGGAACTGTATGATCTACCGATGATCGTGGTGGCCTATCCCGAACATGTAACGATAGCCGTAAAATTCAACAAGCCGGTCGGTTCAGGCATCCTGTATAACGGTGAGCGATACACGGTCTGTGAACCCACCCCACAAGGCGTGGAACTTCCGCTGGGAGAAAGCCTTCCCATGCGCACCCATCAACCCTACGAAGTGGTCTACTCGTATCACCCCTCCCGTCATTGATTGCCTTTGTTAGCCGTTGAATCACCGGAAGACAGACTGACCGCACGCTTCTCAAATTGATTCAGACTGTCCAGGACCATAGTTGGCATTTGTGTTACATACTTTTCGCCGGTCTTGATGAAGGACAAGGACCTGCAACTGTCGGCCCGGGAGAAGTAGATCGTCTCCACGGCACCCCCGCTACGATAGAAATGGATCTTTCCTTGTGTGATGCAGGTCGCCTTCCCTGCTACGGCTCGCCGGTTCACCGCTTGGGCCACCTGATCGATGAACCCGGTTTTATACACCTTGCTGATCCGAAAGAATCGAGGCTCTCCCGGCTCTCTGTAATACAAAACGACGGCACTGTCGCTCGTGGATACCAGGGGCAGCAGATCGTTCTTTCCGTCCGATGGGCGGCAGGAAGCCAAACCCAACACGACAAGCAGGATCAAAAGGGCCCGGGACATGGTTCTGAATGTATGGTTAGTATATAAAAAGAGACGTCCTGAAAACTCAGAACGTCTCTTTTTTATCCTTGATCAGGATCAATAATTGGCGTTCTGGGGGTCCCAGTTGCACCAGCCGGTGGTCCAATTGTTCGTCCCAAAGGCGCCCCGGTAGGTCGTGGAGGTGAAAAACGAGTTCATCCCGGTAAAGCTGGCTCCGGAAAGCGCCGGGGAGCCGGTAACCGGGAGGAAATTCGGGTTCGTGGAATAGAAGGGGCTGTTGAGCTGGGCAGCGGCCGCATTGGCCATCGTGATATTCCCTTCCCCTTCAGCCTTGGTCTGAATTTGCACGGCACTTGCCAGTGTGGCATTGCCCGACCGGTACGTATTCGTATTGGCATGCACCAGGTTATTCCGGAACTCAGAGAGGTTATTCACATAATAATCATTGATGGTTGCATCCGACTCGATGGAGAGCCCGGCATCAGGATGCCCGATGAGAATGGAATTACGAAGTACAAATTGAGTAGCCCTTCTCCAGCGGTTGGAGTAGTTGTGATTCGCTGCTGTACCGACAGCATCGTTCGGCCCGATGATGGTGAAGTTACTCAGCTGAGGGCGTGTCCGGGGGGTGACCAGGGTTCCGGTGCCGTCGTTGTCACACTCGATGCCGTTCCCGGCATCACCGGCATCCACGAAATCGGGCTTTCGGCAGGAAACGGCGAACTGGATCTTACCGGTATATCCGAAATCGAAATCGAAATCGTCATCAGCCGTGGCGAAAGCTACCAGGTTCTTGGCATTCACCGTACCGCCGAAAAATTCGTAGGCATCATCATTTCCGAAGGACACCTGTACGTTCTCGATGATCGTACCCGAACCGACACCCCCGCAAGTCAGCCCATTGATCTCCGAACCGGGCTCGGCGGCGATTCCCGCATATTCAATGCGAACGAAACGAAGGATCCCGCTCTCATCCAGCGGGTCGGTGCCGCCATACTGACGGCCCACACCCCCTTCGATCGTGGGGGCCGGGTCGAGCGGACGGTTGGTAGGCGCCTTGCCCAACAGGATGATCCCACCCCAGTCGCCGGGAGCTCGGGAGCCAACAGGTTTTCCGCTGGTGAACACGATGGGATTGGCAGCAGTACCGGAGGCGATGAGTTTGGCGCCGCGTTCGATGATCAGGGCACCTTTCTCAGTTACATCACTCACGATCACGCAACCGGCTTCAAAGGTCACGGTGGCCCCTTCCGTCACATAAACGTATCCCTTCAGGACCCACTTGCCTTTGGCATAGAAGCGGCTGGACGAAATGGTACCCTGAATCACATTACTGGTGGGGTCCGGAGTGGGGTCGGGAGCCGGGCCGCCATCGTTGAAATTCACTTTCACACAGGACGTGGCGCTTGCAAGTGCCAGGAACATGCATGCGGCGTAAAGAACCTTTTTCATAACGGGGTATTTGTTTTAAGAGGTTTTATCTTTTAACGGTGCTTGTTTTCTTACCGATCGAGAAGTCATAAGTAAAGGCCAGTGTGATCGTTGAACCCGGCGTATACCGGCTGAACAAACGGTCACTTCCTTTGCTGAAGGCTTTGCGCGCATCGATATTCTCATAGAAATAATATGCGGGATTTAGCAGATCGGCCCAGGTGAACTTGAACTCTGCCCGCTCCTTGAAGACCCGCTTTGCGATCTGCAGATCCACCTGATCGCGAGGCCGCTCATACACATCGGGGAAACCAAGTGCCGGGATGCCCACCAGCGAAAGACGCTGCCCGACCCGGTTGTAGAGCAGGGATCCATTCCAGCCTCCCTGCTTGCTGTTGTATTGCAGCCCGAAATTGACCAGGTACGGAGATTGTCCCTGTAAGGGACGGGTCGTAGGATCTGAACCCTGCAGCGTAACCTGTGAGTAGATATACGTGAGGTTTGCGAATACGCTAAAATTTGTGAAGCGGGAATGAATAAAATCGAGATTCTTGCGCACTTCGAATTCCGCGCCCAGCGTGTAGGCTTTATCGGCGTTGGCATAGCCGTAATTGCGGCGATCGAGTACGCTGGAAGGATCGAGCCGCAGCTCGATCGGATCATTGAAGGCCTTGTAAAAGACCCCAACCGTAATGGCCTCTCCGCCTTTGGGATAGAATTCGTAGCGCAGGTCGCCGTTGAGTATGGAACTCCGCCTCAGATCGATGTTCCCGTTCACACCGTAATTGGCCTCATAATCATAAAAAGAGAAGGGAGCGATCTCCCGAAACTCCGGACGGGCGACGGTTCTGCTGCCAGACACCCGGATACTGTTTTTGATACTCGGCTGTATCGTAAGGTTGAAAGAGGGAAGGAAATCCCATTTTTCCGTATTGACCACGACACGCTTGGATGTCACATCACGTGTCGTAAGGAACTGCTGAAAATTCTCGGCTCGCAATCCCCATACCAGACGTATCTGCTCCCCGAATTTGTTGTCAAACATGGCAAACATTCCGTTGAGTATGGAGACTCCAAAATACTTGTCCTGATTGTTGGTGAAGTCATTCAGCACATAACCATCATTCCCGATATTTTCAAGAGCGAAGATCTGGTCGAAGGAAAGAGTTTCCTTGTTGGCATTGAACAGGGATGGGGAGGCGGGCACATACTGGAAGATGCGGCTGCGGAAATCCCGGATCCGGATCAGGGTGGACCCTCCGGCCTTGAAACTTTGTTTTTGCTTGTTCAACTGGAACGGGATACTGATCGATCCATTCGCCCCATAACTGAAATCTTCCAGCCGGCTGAAGAACCGGCGGGTATCGTCATCATTGTACTCAAAAGGGACGGTCGTGCCGGTCTGCCGGTTGTAGGAAACGGTCCGCAGGTCGGGCTGTGTTTTTTTATTGTAGGCGAAATTGCCGTTCCACTTGAGGCGGATGCCTTTTTGCGTCAGCTGGTGCTCCCCTTCCAACTGGGAGCTGTACAGCGACCGTTGGTTGAGGAAGGAGGAGATGAAGCGGATATCCTGGATCCGGTCGAAATTCACTCCATCGCGGTCGTAATAATTATCATCGAGCAATTGGTTGAATAGGTTCTTGAAGGAGATCTTGTGACGGCCCTTTACATAGGTAAGGTTGGCAATACCGCCCACGTTGACATTGTAGCGGTTCTGCCGGTCGTACAATTGAACCACCGTACCGCCATCCTCCTCATGCAGGCGGCGTTCC
The DNA here is from genome assembly GCA_046052505.1 of Bacteroidota bacterium. Classification (GTDB taxonomy): domain Bacteria; phylum Bacteroidota; class Bacteroidia; order Chitinophagales; family Chitinophagaceae; genus JJ008. Next base: position 4,142 of record JBJOMF010000283.1, read on the forward strand.
ACATCGTACAACAGCATGCTATTCCGGTACTGCACAGAGATGATGGTACCCAGGATGCCGCCCTTGCGGAACCGGGTGCTCTTCCCCCAGGTAATGGTATAACCTTGAGTCGGCAAGGCCGTTGCCGTTCGCTCCTGGTATACATTCCCATTGAATAGACGGGTCCATGTGAGCCGTTGGGCCAGATTACCGGCACGGTAGATCTGCGCATTCTCCGGGAACCCTGCCGGAAGGCTGCGGGTGCCATCGTCAAAACCAAGCCAGTCCCGGCTGTTTCGTTCGTTGCTCCGGAAGTCCTGGAATACAGATTGGCTGTTGAAGCCAACGCTAAAGCCGACACTGAGCAGATCACGTGTGGGTACATCTTTTGTATTCACCTGTACCAGTCCCCCGGCGAATTCACCGGGAAGTTCGGGAGTGGCCGTTTTGTTAATGATGATATTATCGACCAGTGCCGATGGGATCACATCGAAGGAGAATGCTTTTTTATCTGGCTCAGTACTTGGGAGCTGGGCGTTATTGATGACGGCGGCATTGTATCGGTCGCTCAAACCCCGGACCACCACGAATTTGTTGTCCTGGATCGATGTGCCGCTGACCCGCTTCAGGACCTCACCCGTATTGCGGTCGGGCGTGCGACGGATGAAATCTGCGGCCAGTCCGCTCGACAAGGCCGTATTGCTGCGTTGGAAGGTCAGCAGGGCTGATGTATTCTCCTGCCGGCGGGAGGAAGCGCGGACGGTCACCCCCTCCAAATTGGATCGGCCATTCAGCTGCATGACGATCTCGAGGTAATTATCCCGGTTGAGGACCGCCTCCACGTCACTCACCTCCTTGGTCGTGTAGCCAACGATGGAAACCGTGACCGTGTATTTTGACCCGGGCTCCACGTTGATATAAAACTTGCCCTCCACATCTGTAACCGCATTCCGGTTGATCCCGGATACCTGGACGTACGCACCCGATAGCGGCTCTCCTTTCTCATTGGTGACCTTTCCGGAAAAACGGACAGAGCTTTGAGCGAAACCGATCAGGGCGATCAGAAGCAGGGACATCAACAGCGGCAGCCTGAGCAACATACAAGTGATTTGCCGCAAAGGTGGACGGAAGACTTTAACGCCGTGTTACCCCCCTGTTAAGCAATTGTAACCACCATATGAACGCAATGTTAAGGCTGGGCCGCGGGGATCCCGAAGGGGTACCTTTCCCCCTAAAAAGTGACGATTCCGGTGAACCGAGCCTGCAGGTACTCCTGCAACCGGCCGGTGTAATAACCCAGATCACCCTGCAGTTTCAGGTTGTGACGGAAAAAATAGTGGGAATACCCGACCACCCATTCGTTCAGCCGGGCGGTATATCGTGCAATGCGATCGTCCGGAGCGGTGAACGCATACCGGGCAGCGATCTCATTTTTTGGAGATAGGAAGACCCCTGACTGCAGCAGGAAACCCGTGCCACTGAACACATAATTCACCTTGGCATTGGTCGCATTGATGCTGATCCCATTGGGTGATCGGCGACGGTACCATTCGCTGAAAACCGACCAACCTCGGTACTTGAAAGCCAGGTCGCCTCCATAGTAATGTATATTGGCCAACTGGTTGTTGTACAGGTACTCGCCCAGCTGACCAGCCACCCGGCTGGTCCGGTTATTGAAGCTATAGGCCAGTGCCAGCGAGAGCCGGGGCTTGTCCTCGCGCTGAATATCCGCCTCCACGAAATCCCCATTGCCCTTGAACTCACCGAAGGGCAGAACCTCGGTACGAAGCGAGTAACAAAGTCCGTCGGTGCGGTCGGAATTGATCCGGCCCTCACCGGATGTGATCGCCAGCGTGGTACTGAAAACGGCCTTCTTCCTGTTTCGGTTGGTGTAGGTCACCCAGAAGCCCTTGTCGCGGTCCAGCGTAAACAGGGCATTGGTATTGGAACGGTCCACCAGTTGCAGATTGCCAGACGACACCTGGCGCTGCCGGTTACCGGGCAGTTTGGTCTGCCCAAAACCGAATTTCCAATGACGGTTGGGTGTATAAAACAACATGGCATCCCGGAGGAAAAGATTGTTCTGAACCAGCGAGTTGTCGGAGAAGACGTCCCGCTGCGCGAAGCAGAGCTGGATGCGGTAGGTGAACTTCCTGCTCAGGGCATTGCCGGCGAAATTCAGACGCAGGCGCCGGATGCTGAAGTCGACCCATTTCGCATCACTGCGCAGGTCATACCGCGCCTCGGCCAGACTCTGAATGCGGCCGCCCAGACTCAGGGAAAAGGTGCTGTCTCGGGAGGTGAAGGTCACGGGTTTGCCGAAATGGGCGTCCATGAACCCGTTTTCGGGATTGTATTGGGCCACACCTGGAACAGTCAACCCAATCATCGATGCGGCAAGAACTAGATGCAACCGTCGGGAATGCAGTGACATAGACAGCTTTTTTCCACTGCAATATAAAAGGAATGTTACCGAATGTTTGCCCTAATTTTAATTCTGTATTAAGAAATCATTAATTCTCCCCCTGCTTCCCCCTAAGGGAACCGAAGCGGGTATTTTCGTAACGCATTTCGGACTTAAAACAACCGCACATGGCCCTGCAATCCTTCCTGAAGATCTTCATGCCGAAGAACAAGATATTCTATGAACTTTTTGAAAAAGTAGCAGACAATGTTTCGCAGATGGGCTCCATCTTGCGCGATGTAGTGGCCGAACCCGAGTTCGACAAGCGGGCCGCCCTGATTGTGAAACTGGAGGACCTGGAGCACGCCTGTGATGAACTCACCCACAACCTGTTCACCGAACTGGGCCGAAACTTCATCACGCCTTTCGACCGGGAGGACATCCACTACCTGGCCACCTCACTCGATGACATCGCCGATTATATTTATGCCGCCGGGAAGAAGATCAATTTCTACCGCGTCAATCCCAACGATACGGGCATGCAAAAGTTCTCCGAACTGATCGAACAGGGCGCCCAGCAGGTGAAGGTTGCCGTAGGCGAGCTGCGCAACATGAAAAACATGCGGAATATCACCGAGGCACTGGTCCGGATCAACAGCATCGAGAACCAGGCCGATGATATCTTCGACTTCAGCATCGAAAAGCTCTTCGATACCGAGCCCGATGCCAAGGAAGTGATCAAGAAGCGCGACATCTACCAGGTCATGGAGATCGTGACGGACAAATGCGAAGATGCCAGCAATGTGATCGAATCCATCATCATCAAGTACGCGTAACCGGCCGGTTTACCCTTTTCAGCCTACCCCCATGACCCCTTTCCTCATAACCATCATCGTTCTGGCCCTGCTGTTCGACTACATCAATGGTTTCCATGATGCCGCCAACTCCATCGCCACCGTGGTGTCGACGAAGGTGCTGACGCCGTTTCAGGCCGTCTTGTGGGCAGCCATCTTCAATTTCGCT